>CALVYD010000071.1 GCA_944371995.1 uncultured Bacilli bacterium | reverse complement strand
GATGCTCTGAATCAGGTTTTTTTGCTTCTCTGCAATTTGTTCCGGCGTCCAGGCCAGCGCAGCATTTCGCTCCTGCTCACACTTACATTTCCAGCACAATCCCTCATAGCCCAAAGGTGTCCCACAGCCAGGGCAATTATATTTTAGCTTCATCTTTTGTGCCTCCTGTTTTGTAATAAAAAATGCCCTGCGCCGAACTGTCAAAAAGACAGACTGACGCAGGGCATGAAAAGGCCGCACAGAACCAAAAGCCGGTTTCAAAAAATCAGCCTTTTTCAAAAACTGAACGATGGAGTTGCGTTGTACCCTTACGGGGGGGTGTTGGTTATTTCTGTGCATCTTCTTTCACTCTCTGTTTACTCTTTCTTTTACCCTCTGCATTTCATCCAGCAGGGCGTTGATTTGAAACTCCACCATATCCTCCGCCATCTCCGGAAACAGGAAGGGCATGGTGTTTGGAATTGCCTTGTAGACCATCATCATGGACAGGGCGAGGTTGCCAAATAGCCGGGGTTCTATACAGCCCACAGGAAGACCGAAAATCACAAGCAGATCACAGAATAATTTCGTCTGATCGTCACGGAAGGCTTGGAAATTTTCTTGGGAGAGGCAGCGGTAAATCTCCTGTTCTTCTTCAATGGACAATACGGCGATCCCCTTTTTCTCACCGTAAGCGCAGGTTTCTAAAAAGGTTCGAACACCATCCCTCCAACTGAGGGCAGGATCTCCCATCAGTTGCCTGGCATATTGTAGCAGCTTGGGCTGCTGATACCGAAGTGCCTCCAACACCAGTTCTTCTTTGGAGGGAAAAAAGGTGTAGAAAAAGGTCTTGGAGATGCCTACTTTTTTACACAGGACATCAATACTGCTGTGGATGAGTCCTCGGTCTACAATACACTGGATCACAGTGGTCAGCAGAGCAGTCCGCACTTGCTCCCGTTCCTGTTCCGAATAGGCTTTTCGCCCCATAGTCTTCAGCCCCATTCAAAATTAAAATCCAAAATACAAAAGTAGTATTTATTTGATTATATCTTATTTATGGCAAATATGCAATCTGTAATTTATGAAATAAATGTAAATATTCATCATTCCGTAAAAAAAGGCGGTATTTCTTTTGTATAATAAAGGAGCCGCCTTTCTCATCTATATGATTTACAGTTTGCAAGTGGGAGTTTGTGTTTTTTCCTTCTGCTGGTATCCCTCTTAGAGTGAGTTGTTCAAGGGGAGCCATGATGAACCGGCCCTCGGTTCATCATAAAGACATACCATCCCCTTGTGAGTGAGAATTTTTTCAAATTAGATAATACCGATTCGAAGTCGCACTGCCGTTTTCACGGAAGTGCGGCTCTTTTCGTATCAGTCCGGTTTTCTCCAAATCTTTCACCGCTCGCTTAACTGTGCTGCGGGACACCGACAAATCTTTTGCGATAGTGTTCAGTCCCGGCCATGCTTTCTTTTCGCTGTCCATCCGGTCATGAAGATACACATAGACGAGCTTGGCACGATGCGGCAGATCGGCCTGATACAGCTTTGTGAAATATGGCACAGCATCCACCTCCTAACCTGTGCGCACGGTAGCAGGCATTTTCGGCTGCCGTTCTGTCATGTCCGGGCCACCGTTGTTTGGTTCCGTCTTCGGCTGCGGTTTTTTAGCCTGCGGGAACTGACTGGTGATGGCCTGTATGATTTTGGCCCGGCTGACATAACACACCTTTCTTGCGCCATGCTCCGCAACCATATAAGGTGTATCCGAAAAAGAAATGCCCCACTTGAAAAACAGCTTTAATGGGGACACAAACGGATGCGTCCCTGTTTTCATCACGATAAAGGAACCTTTTTTCATGTTTTTGAGTTCGTCCGAGCTCATCAGCGGGCGCTCGGTCATCTGCAAAGACTGGGACGGATCGTTTTTGCTGCGGCTGACCGAGCCGGTCAACACTGTTCGGCTGCCCAGCGTCTTGGAAACAATATCCGCCGTTTCCGAGGTCGGGGCAAAACCGCCGGCAATCGTGATCTGGCAGTTATCCTGAATGATAGCGGCACCTTCCCGGCCATAGTTTTTTTCCAGCTGCTGATAGCTCTGGATGATGCTGACGATGGAAAGCCGTCTGCTTCGAGAAGCGCTGTACATCATTTCCGCCGACTGGATCGGCGGCATTGTGCCAAATTCGTCACAGTAGAACATAACACGGTTGGGAAGCTTCCCGCCGTTTTCATCCGCCACAGAAAGGATTTCCCGGTACAGCTGCTGGATGAGCAGGCTGATCATGAAGTAAGCATTGGGGTTTTCCTCCGGCATGACGACAAAAATGGCGGACTTCTCCTGACAAAAGCGCTCTGCATCCACCGCTGTATCAAAGCACAGCACCTGCTCCATCTCCGTGTCCAAAAAAGAATTGAGTCGGGACAGCGCCGTACTCATGACACTTGCCATAGCCTGATCGCCGGCGGACAGCGCCGCTCCCGCAAACCACCTCGCCTTATGATCCGGCGGCAGGCGGTCCAGCAGAAGCTGGAAGTGATTTTTTCCCTTTACGCTGCTGGGCGCCATCAATTCCTGGATCAGCTTGAACACCGATACAATATGCCGTTCCTTTGGTTCGGCAAACTCCGCAATGAGCAGGATGACCGATGTCATCAGCCCTTCGGCAGCGTCATAAAAGAAGGCGTTCTGACCATAAGCGGAAGCGTCACCGTCTCCATAGATGAGTGTCTTGGCAATGATTTTCGCATATTTTTCCGCCCTTGCTTTCAAAGCGATATCATCGTGATTTTCCTTGTAAGCGTCCATATATTTGTTGACGAGATGCAACAGGTTGTTCCCGTCCGATTGGGTAGGATTCCGCAGATCAATGACTGCCACGTTGTAATGGTAATCCTCTTGTGCGATTCTTCCATAATTCCGATAGAGGTCGCCTTTGGTATCGGTCGCCAGGAAGGACATCCCGCTGGCGCAGGCATATTACAGATTTAGATACAGCCAGTAGACTGTTTTTCCGCAGCCAGCCGCGCCGACCATCATGCAGTGAACGTCTGCG
>CALVYD010000070.1 GCA_944371995.1 uncultured Bacilli bacterium | reverse complement strand
TTATATATAATGTACTCATTTATCATTCATCGCCTTATTATTGTAATGCTACTGGGAATAACGCACCTAAAATCATAGCTCCTAAAATAGCGCCACCGACAATAGGTTTTTCCCATTTATAAAAGATTAATGCGCCAATAGCTGAACCAATACCAATTGGAATAGACGCAGCTGTTGCACTTAAAATAATTAATGGGCCTAAGAAACGACCGGCAGCATTCCCTGCACCCATCATGATATCCGCACCGAAAGTAGAATTAGATTGATTAATGGTGAATTTACGAATACTAACAATAATCAATCCAACAATCAAACCTAAAACGGCTCCAGTGATTAAGGATAATACAAAATTATCAATTGGCGCAGTAATATTGACACTCAATAAAATCGCTGGAATACCAATACCAATACCAGTAAGAATAGAACCACCTAAGTCTAAGATTCCGACTAGCGATCCTTCTAAAATTCGGGCAAACAAGAAGCTAGCTCCAAACGCTGCTGCAACCCCAAATGAGCCACCGTCTAAACCTGCTTTAAGCATCGCAACAATTGAAACTTCATTAAATGCACCCACTCCATATTTCACATACATATGGGTACCAGCGAAAACTGCTGAAGCCATCATCCCAACAATGATAGGAAATGCCCAGTCAGCTAACCAAAAAGTAGATAAATCAAAACGTTTTTTGTTTTCCATAACATTCAGCCTCCCTATTTCACATTAAATACATTATGAAGATCTGTTAACCAACCTGGAATACCTAAGCGGAAACTTTCAATCATCTTCATATCGAATCCACGGAAGAAAGCACTAAAGATGAATAAAGCAATTGTTGCGGCGAAGATAATTTTGGTAATCTTCGTCCAACCTTGTTCATCAACACCTTTACCAACAAGAATACCTAAAACAACACCTGGGACCGCGTTACCCATGATTAATTGTGCCAATGCGCCAAATAATGTTCCCCAAAATCCAGAACGTTTACCTGCATCAATCGCTGCCAACCAGAAAAGAACAGGCATGACCGTATTAATTAAAATCGTTGCTGCTGGAACTAACACCGCCACCGCAGTTACTTGTAAAGATTTAGGAATAGCTGCTGCAGTAGTATTTAAGAACGCTACTAATAAAGCCCCGATAATCGCACCACTAATCGCCATTTTCTTTGGATTATGCACTGTTTCTTCCACATTTTTGTTACGAGTCAATAATAATGCTGCAGCCCAGTTTGGGATAATACGGTGGGTAACATCTTGTGTAAATGCCCCAGCTCCCACAACAGAAGCCCATGAGTTAAAGAAGAAACCTAAACCAAATGAAAAATGTGAAGCCGCATCTCCTTCGCAGGCGTTCATTTCACCTAATGTTCTAAATGCCCCAAGTCCTTGAGCTTTTGGTGCATGGAACATTCTAGCAGCACCCGCACCCGCAGCAAAACCTAATAAGCCGCCAATAATTAATGATTTGAATAAAATAATTACAACTTCCATATGCTCACCTCATTTTATTTGAATCCTAAAATACTTTCTTTGCTCCATTCAGCAATCTTTGTTTTATCAAAAACTACTGCATCCATATTAATTTTGGAAATTTCAACAAATACTTCCATCTTCACTTCAAATTTATGTCTCACTCGTGGAAAGAAAAAGAATAAAAATCGTTCCGTATATTCAATTTCTTTTGCCTCAATGATACGCACATCTTCGGGCTGAATTTTTAATAAGACATCATTGCTGCTTTTCATAATTAAATTTTGTACTTTTCCCAAAGCATCCGCAAAAGCATATTCTTTTTTCTCTCCTGAGCCAGTGACAATGACTGAAGTATTATTTTTTACAATTTGGGACATCTACTCATCTCCTTTATTTACCATATTTTTTAATAAACGCTTCAGTCAATCTACGTCCTAACTCCTCTTGATCCATAAAACCAAAACCTAAGACTGTCTTTCCTTCATTAATTGCAGTAACCCCTTCTTCAATTGAACGCATTCCATGTCTTTCTGGATAACCATATTTTGTTGAAGCAGTTAAAGCACCTGCACCTCCACTACCACAAAACGAGATTCCCATTTCAGCATTTTCTTTTTGCATGACATCTCCTAATCTCATATCTGCTCCCATCCCCGGAACAACAACAGCTACTCCGCCGGCAGCTTCTACACCTTTTGCTACATTTTGTCCTTTACCTAAACGATCTGCAATTACAACTTTTACCATAACTAATCTCTCCTTGTTAATTAATTCCATTTTGAAAATGTATAGATAGTACTAATACTTCTGATTCTGGTAGTTTTCCAATAAAATAGGATACCTTTCGCGAGATATCTTTTGCTTTATCAGAAACCTCACTGAATAATGATTCATCCATTTGAGGTAAAAATGAATGGGTTTCCTCTCTTTGAATCATCTCGTTTAAATGATTAATTAAAATCGTCCATTGTAAATCCGTTAGTTCAATCCCTTCCTTTTGAACTAATTTTTCTGTAAAATCAAGCACCTTTAACAATTGATCATGATAATCACTATTTTCGATAATTGATTTTGATTCTGCTGTTAAATTCATCAAATCCCTCCTAACCGATATATTGTAATAAAGCAATGATTTCCATTTTATTGATTACTAAATTATTATTAGAGAATAATTCTTCTATTTTTCTTACTACATATTCACGAGCCAATAATTCTTTATTGACATCCACGCTTTGGTTATCTTCATATTGATGATTAAAGGCAATTCGATGCGCTAACAAAAGAATATGTAGCAATAACGCATCTTCGTAACCTTCTCTAATAGTTAATGAATCACTTTCTTTCAATTCTTCAAATAATCGATATCCATTCAAAATAATCTCTTTTGAAAGTTCTTCTAAATGAATATTTCTTCTAGGTTGAAAACTTCTAGAACTATGATTGGTAATCGAATGTTTCTTTATTTTTCGGATAGTATTTTTAATGTTTTGAATATCTTCTTTAGATGGTAATGCATTCACCTTAATGACCTCGCATGGAAGGTAATCTAAAGGAAAAATCGAAATAACCAAATCAGGTTTTTCTTTTTTCACCACTTCATAAACATCTAAAACCGACGAGAAACAAACAATTTCTATATTACTAATCTCCTCTTCTATTTTTCTTTGGATTAAAGTTGTCACACCTAACCCTGTCGAACAAACATAAACCGCACGAATTCTTTCTGTTGTTTGCTTTTGATTTTCAATACTTGCTAGAAAATGCAAGACAATATACGAAACAAAGGAATTGGTAATCGGAATGTTTAGCGATTTAAACACTTGCTTACAAACACGACTTACCGTATTAAATAGTTTCGGATTGAGTTCTCGAACATCTTTCACATAAGGATTATATTCATTTACATAAATCCGCTTTTTACTAAAACTCAATGTCAAATGAGCATTCAAATTGATTCTCAGCTGCTCATCTAGATCAAAAGGTAAATTCATTTTTTGCGAAACTAATTGAATAATCTGATCGGTGAACTTCAACAAATCTTCCACTGTTTCATGGTCCAAATCATTGGATAGATAATGATATTCATCTTTAAAGATTGGAAAGTTATATTCGCTAAAAATTTCTTCCATCAGTATCAAAATATTATCTTGGGCATCTCTTGGCATCAGATTAAATCCACCAATCGAATGACCTATTTTTAGACGACTGACTGATATCGTTAATTTAATCACTAGAGCCAGTAAATCGACATAATTGTAATCTTTTAATTGCCCTCGCTGATTTAATTTCGCTACTTTTGTGATGACTGTTTGATAAATGTCTTTCAATCCCGAACGTTCATCAAATAATAAGATCGGCGAAACACTATCTGACAATTGAAGCAGTTGATTAGTAAAGGAATAAATATCATATTCTGTCAAATAGGAATTCGCTAAATACTCCATAATCATTCGGATTTCTTTTTCTGCACCATTTATGCTCATTCCTTGACCAGGTGTTCTTTCCAACTTAATTTTGAACTTTTCTAACAAGTCTTCCGTTTTCTCCACATCACTCACAATGGTGTTAATCGAAACTTGTAATATATCTGCTAAATCATTCATTGAAATGACTTTATCGCTCATGCATAGTTGGTAAATGATAATATTTATTCGATCTTCTTGAGATAAAATCCTCTCCACTCGTTCTGTTTCAAGCAGTTCATTTCTAATTGCTTGACGTTGCTTATCGGTAATGGCTAGGTTCATCCCTTTATTCCTAACCGACTGAAGATGGATTTCTTTAGTAGCAAGCCAACTTTTTATATTATTTAAATCGTATTTGATAGAGCGCTCACTTACATGTTCACGATCTGCTATTTCCGTTATCGAAATATAATCGTTACTTTCAATAAACTTTAATAAAATATCTAATTCTCTTTTTGAAAGCTGCATCTCTATCTCCTCCTCAATTAATAGTTTAGTAAAATAAACCGTTTACAACAACACAAAATCATTTCCTTTTAAAGGTGCAGAAAAATAGAATAATCAGAAATCAGTTGCCAAATGATCCGTGCTATCCTAAGTTTTTTGTATTTTTTAACTCTTATTATACATCAACGCAAAAAGAAACCAGAAAAATGTCTTTCAACAAATTTCTGGTTTCTTGTGATAAGTTTATACATTAAGGGGAACTATTCACCGATTATTTTACTTGAGCAGCTAGCCATTCCCAGGCATTTACATTAGTATCATTAGTGTTTACAGCATTATCAAAGAAGTAAACCCATGAAGAATGTCCCCCAAAATCGTATGGTTGACCTTTCTCGTCTTTAATCTTGCCAGTTTGGTCAACAATATGTTCAAAATGAGCAACTTGAACATTTTTTGCACCCGCAGCTTTTAGTCTTGCAATGGTTGGTTCTTCATTTTCACTTGGAATAACAGTTGGATCATCTTTTGAATAGACAAAATACAATGGTAAGTCTTTTAATTTTTGAATGTCCGAATCTGAAAGGAATCTATCCTCCATGGCTTCACAAATTAACATATAACCATCATATTCTTTTCCATAGGTCTTGGCCATCAACATTCCCATATAGCCACCATTCGAACAGCCAGCAATTAATACTTTCTTCGCACCTACTTTTTCTTTATAAGATTGAATCAACTCATGTAAGGAATCTAGATAATAAGAAGTACCATCAGAGACAATTTTTCCGTTTACCAATTCATCTTTACCTGATTTATCCATCCAAAAGCTTGGACATTGTGGTACGAGAACATTTGCATTGCCGATTGTTTTTTGGAAAGGTTCATCTGCTAATATTCTTGCTTTGTTACTTAATAAAGTGATGTATGGATCAGTATTTTTACTGCCTCCTTCAAGCAAACCGTGAAGCCAAACGACTAAAGTATCACTTTTTTCTTTCGGTTCAAAATAGGCATACTGATAATCTACATTATCTTTGGCATGAAATTTAGCTACTTTGAACTGATCTGCATCGGTCTTTAAAGATTTTATTTTTGGACTGACGGTTAATTTTTCGACCTTATTACCTTCACTGGTCAACTTTGCATCCTTTTGAAGCTTAATATTTAATTCGTACTTTTCAGGATATTGACTAGAGGCTGCATCGGGTGATAAGAAGTAATAACGTCCTTCATATGGAGTAGCACCCATTTTAAAGGTAACATATTCTGAACTGTCTTTTACCTTTTTCCCTGTTTTATCGCTGATATATACCGCCTGAATCGTTCGGAGATTCTTTACTTCAAAAACACCTTTGTCTGGTTTCGTCCAATCAAATGTATCTTTTACTTCAGTAATTTTAAAATCTTTTTTATTCAAGCTATCCCCATCCACTTTTTGATTTAAGTGAACGGTAATTTGACTTAAATTTTCACCCCAATCATTCCCTTGCAAATAAGCGGTATAGTCTCCTTTCAATGAAACACTCTTATTATCACTTTTACAACCACTCAAACCTACGCCTACCATCAACAATGCACCTAGCATCGCAATTTTTACAGATTTTTTCAATTTATTCATCTCCAACTATATTTCTGAGCCGTTTGTCGCAATTACCTGCTTGTACCAGTAATATGAATCTTTAGGGAAGCGTTGATAACTTCCTTTACCTTGATCATCCACATCAACATAGATAAATCCATATCGTTTACGGATATTTCCTGTTGATAAAGCAATCAAATCAATCGCACTCCATGGCATATAACCAATCACTTCGACGCCATCCTCGATTGCATGAATCAATTCTTTGACATGTTCTTTTAAATAGGCAATCCGATAATTATCATGAATTTTATGATCGTCTGTCAATTCATCCACTGCCCCCAAGCCATTTTCTACAATCATAATCGGTATTTGATAGCGATCATAAATTTGATTAAGCATATATCTAAACCCAAGGGAGTCAATTTGCCAGCCCCACTCACTTTCTTTTAAGTAAGGATTTTTCACACCAAAATCAGAAATTAAATTACCATTGGCTTTTCCTTGCCCTAAATGAGTTCCTTCTGCTTGACCACTGATACAAATGGTTTGATAATAACTACATGCGTAAAAATCAACTGTTCCTTGACGCATAATAGCCAAATCATATGCTTCTATGTCTAATTCAATGCCATGATCACGCATATATTTCTTAGCATAATTTGGATAATAGCCTCTAACCATCACATCGCTACAGAACATATTTTTCATTTGTTCATTTTGGTAGTTTGCCCATACATCTAGTGGATGACACGTTAATGGATAGCTAATCATTGTCGCAATCATGCAACCCACTTTGAAATGAGGATTGATTTTCTTGGCTAATCTTACCGCTTGGGCACTTGCTACAAATTGATGGTGGAGTGCTTGAAAGCGTGTTTGTTCATTATTTTCGGGACTATTCATCTTGAAACTTGTTCCTAAAGCGCTTCTTATACCAAATTGATTTAAGGCACAATTGATTTCATTAAAAGTCATCCAGTAGGTCACTTTATTCTTATAACGTTTAAATAAGACTTCGCAATATTTCAAGTAATGTTCAATCATTTCACGATTCGTCCAACCGCCACGTTTAGCTAAATACCAAGGTGATTCGTAATGCGAAATAGTCACAATCGGTTCAATCCCATATTTTTTCAATTCATCAAAAACTTTATCATAGAATGCTAGACCTGCTTCATTTGGCTCTTCTTCAATCCCTTTTGGAAAAATGCGCGTCCAGGCAATAGACATTCTATAAGCTTTTAACCCCATTTCTCCCATCAAGCGAATATCTTCTTGATAATTTTCATAGAATTTACTCGCATGATGAGAAGAAAAATAGGCATCTTTCGTAATGTCATCTTCTTCTACTCGGTGAGAACTTCCAGGAACAGTAGATAAGCTATCCATGACACTTGGTCCCTTACCATCAACATTCCACGCGCCTTCTACTTGATTGGCAGCAGTTGAAGCCCCCCATAAAAAGTCGTGATTAATGTTAAATAATTTATTTTCCACCTTCTAATACAATCCTTTCCTTATTGCTGATATCAAAATGAATAGGATTTTCTTTCGTTGCATTTGTAACAATAAACATCGTCGTCAAGTCAACACCCTTTGCTTTTAATCCTTGTAAATCAAATTCTATCAACAATTGACCTTTTTTCACTCGGTCACCATCTTTCACATGAGTGGTAAAACCTTCACCTTGTAAGTTCACAGTATCAATTCCTACATGAATAAGTAATTCTAGACCTGTATTTGTTTTAATTCCTAAAGCATGTTTTGTTGGGAAAACACTAATGACTTCTCCATCCACTGGACTGTATAACAAACCTTCTTTAGGAACCATCGCAAAACCTTCACCCATACTCTTAGAAGCAAAAGCAGGATCATTGACCGTGGTTAAATCAATTAACTCCCCTTTCATAGGCATAGCAAATTGATTCGCATCTTTTTCTGGAACATCTTCAAATCCAATCAAATACGTAATGATAAAAGTAATTGCAAATACAACCGGCACACTTGTCAAACCAAGAATGAAATTATGAATGGTACCTGCAAAAATTGGTAAAGTCAATAAACTTGGAGTAACAAACGTTGTTGCGATAATTTTTAATAATCCGATATAGCATCCACCAAGTAATGAACCAAGTAAGACAGCTAAGAATGGACGTTTCAATCGTAAATTAACCCCGTATAAGGCAGGTTCAGTAATTCCTAGTAAAGCAGAAACTGTAGCAGAAGCCGCTGTACTCTTGATTGCTTTATTTTTTGATTTAACTGCAACTGCCCCAGCCGCACCAGCTTCGGCGATATTGGCAGCTAATCCACCTGGTAAAAATATTGAGTCAAAACCTTGAGTTGCAAACATTTGAACTAATAATGGAATTGTCACATTGTGCGTACCAGTCAATACCATAATTGGGAATAAGGCTGCATTTAAACCAACTGCTAACCAACCCCAGTGATTCATCAATTGAACTAACCATAAGAAACCATTTCCTAAGTAACTTGCTAAAGGTCCCACAACAATCAACATAATAGGTGCTGTAATCAATAATGAAATCATCGGACGTAAAAAGATTTTAACAATAGATGGGCTCACTCTATCCGCAAATTTATCTACATATTTTAAAATAGCAACACCAAAAATAATCGGAATCGCTTGAGCACTATAATTGATAATTTTCACACCTACACCAAAGAAACTAACCATCTCATTTGGTTTACCTAAAGTTAAAAGTGTAGGATTCATCATAATAAATGCTAAAGTTAATGATAAGAATACATCTACTTTTAATTTCTTGGCAGCGTTATAAGCAACAATCATTGGTAGGAAATAAAATACCGAGTCTCCAATCATGTTTAATAACACATAGCTAGAAGAGTCAAGTTTTACTAGATGTAAATAATTTAATAATACCGCTAAAACTTTAATCATCCCTGAACCAGCAATCACTGGAATAGCTGGAACGAAACAACTAATTAAAATGTCTAATAATTGCTTGCCTAACCCTTTTAATGTAAATGGTTCTTTTTTCTTTGGTTCATCGGTTAAAGTTGAACCAACTAATCGACTTACTTCCTTAAATACTTCGTCGACAATGGGTCCCACGATGACTTGGTATTGACCACTACCAATTTGTACACCAAGTACGCCAGGAATTTCTTCAATTTTTGCCTTTTGTGCTTTTGATTCATCCTTCAAGACAAATCTAAGTCGTGTCACACAATGCGTAACACTTTCAACATTTTCTTTGCCGCCTACTAGTTTTAATACTTCACTAGCGATTTTTTTGTTATCCATAGTATTTTTCCTCCTCACTATTTACAAGATAATTATCTAATTTATTTCATCAAAACACTGTGAGATTTTTATTCCTAACACATTGCAATTTTTAACATTTTCAAAAATGATTGAAAAAAAGACCCTCACTAGATTAAATATAGACATTCAACTATTAATCTAGTAAGGAATCTTGTTAATTTTGAGAGAATAATATATGCAGATGTTTAAATTCATTTGGATCTAAATAAATATCCAAATCCATTACTTGGTTTATCACTTCAACAGTTTCTCCTTTAATGGCTGGTACCGTGCAAGATTTTAAATAGTTCATCTCATCTGGTCCAAAAAAAGAAGAATTGCTAAAAGTCATTTGTTGATAGCTTTTATACACATTTCCATGATTTGCATTTACCCGTCGTGTCTTTACAAAATAGACGCCATTAGGTACATTTTGAATCTTCAAATGAATATGCAACTCATCTAAATCTTCAAAATAATTAATCAATGTCGTATCATTTAAACGCTTTTCATAGGAAGAAAATTTTAATTGTTTATTATTATGACAAACAATTTGGAAAAAGCGCCCCTGGCTATGAGTAATAAATACATGATCATCCCGATAGACAAAATATTTATCCAGTTTTTTCATAAAGCTTAATGCCAAATAAGCCGGCTTACGTAATCCATGAATATTGATAATCCCTGGCAATCCCTCAAAAAATTGACTTCTTTTAATTTGGGTATACATTAAATCCAATGGCTTATCTAGCGGAAGTGAGCACAGATAACCATAGCCCTTGAATAATACTTTCAATATATTCGATCCTCGATATAACGTGTCAAATAATGAATTGGTGACATCGATTGTTTCCTTCCAACTGGTCACAAGTAATTTTCTTTGTCCTAAAATACTTTTAGCTAAAAGATATTGATCAATCGCATAGAAATCT
>CALVYD010000069.1 GCA_944371995.1 uncultured Bacilli bacterium | reverse complement strand
TGTAAAGTACAATTAGCTGGATGGTACTTTGAGCCAAGTTGGAGGTGTAGTGTAAATACTTATACTAAAAGAGGTAATAGATTTATTGGTGTCATGTCGAGAGAAAAAAGATGGTGGCAAGAAGCTGATGAGGATTTTTACAAAAGATCTTATATAGTTTATTTCCTATATAAAGATATTACACCAAGAGAACTAAAGTACATAGAAAAAGAATTAGATAGAAATAAAAATGATTTTAGAAGTGCAATTATATTTATAGAAGATGAATGGCTCCTAAACCATCCTAAATTTACAAATATAAATTTTAGTGAAAATTATATAATTCTATATAAAAAAGAAATATGGGAAATATTCAAAAAAATTCTAGATGAAGATTATATGAAAAATAAAATAATTAATATATTCGGAGAAGATATTTATAGAGTAAAAGGATATATATACGAAATATATTGCAAAAAGGAAGATGATTTATATACATATATTTTTCCAATGCCTTTTGCTGATTTTAGCATTATGGATTGGATTAATGATATGGTAGATAGTAGTCTTTTTAGTAATACTAGATTTAAAGTTGTTTGTAATGATTTTGGCTTAGAAGAAGTGAGAAAGTTTTTGAAAGATGAAGTTGAAGTAGTTTGCCTGATGGAACAATAGAAGAAAAGTGTTCTAAAATAAATATAACAAAAAAACTTGACGGATGATTAAAATTATGTTATAAAGTATTTAGAACAAATGAGAGGAGGCTTATATGAAGCTGGAAGATATTGCAAATGTATATATTGGAGTAGTTCTTAAAAGAAAAGAAGCAGTATATAAAGGAATAAAAACAAATAAATATAAAGTTTTCAATATAAGATGCTACGAAGAAAATATAGAATATGATGATTTCTATAGCATGGAAGATTTAGGCGGATATGTTACGCAAAAAGGAGATTTGATTTTTAGACTTTCTTTACCTAGTAAAATCATATTAGTAGATGAAAAGACAGAAGGACTATTAATTAATAACTTATATTGTATTATAAGATGTAATAATAAAAAAATCAAAAATGAATTTTTAAAATGGTTTTTAGAAAGTAAAGAAGCAAGCAGGCAATTAGAAACAATTATTATAGGAACTGCTGTCAAATCAATTCCGGTTGCAAAGCTGAGATTAATAGAAATTCCAAATGTATCATTTAAAGAACAAGAAAAAATATCAAAATTAATTTCAAATTGGAATAAGCAAAAAAAATTATATAATCAAATGATAATAGAGAAAGATAATTATTATAATTCAATAGTAAACAAAGTATTAAATGGAGGTAAGAAATAAAATGAACGAGAAACAATTACAGGATAAAATAAATGGAACAATTTGGTCAGCTTGTGATACTTTAAGAAGTAGCATACCAGGAGGAAATTATAAAGATTATGCATTAGTAATGCTATTTGTTAAATATTTAAGTGATACATATAAAGAAGAAAAAGAAAAAGCAAATGAAATGTACAAAGGTAATCAACAAATGATAGAAAGATATCTTTCTAGAAGTAAATTTATATTAAAAGAAGAATGTACATTTGACTATTTATATAATAAAAGGAATGAAGAGAATATAGGGGAAATTATAAATAAGGCATTAGAAATGATAACAACTTTAAATGGTGTTAAATTATTAAATTTATTTGCAGGTGTTGATTTTAATAGTGAAGTTGTATTTGGAAAAAAGAAAGAAAAAAATGCAATATTAAAAACTTTATTATCTGATTTCAATAATGAAGATATTGATTTAAGACCATCTAAAATAGGAAATTTAGATGTGATAGGAAATGCTTATGAATATTTAATTGCAAGATTTGCTGGAGATTCAGGTAAAAAAGGTGGAGAATTTTATACACCAGCTGAAGTTTCAACATTACTTGCTAAGTTAGTTGAACCTAAAGAAAATGACAGAATATATGATCCTGCATGTGGTTCAGGTTCGCTACTATTAAAAGCAGTTAAAGAAGTTAAAGATAAAAAGGTTAGTGTGTATGGACAAGAAAGCAATAGTTCAACATATAATCTATGTAGAATGAATATGTTTTTACATGGTGTTAATGATGCTCATATTGAATGGGGTGATACGCTTGCTAATCCATTACATCTAGAAAATGATGATTTAATGAAATTTGACGTAATAGTATCTAATCCTCCATTCTCATTAGATAAATGGGCTAAGGGATTTGAGATTGGAAATTCAGAGACAATAAGTGATGGAAAAAAGAAAGATACATTTAAGATGGAAGCATCAATGGATCCATATAATAGATTTGTTTATGGAGTACCTCCAAAAAGTATAGGAGATTATGCATTTGTACAACATATGTTAAAAAGTTTATCGGATGATGGACGAATGGCAGTTGTACTACCTCATGGGGCATTATTTAGAGGTGCATCTGAAGGAAAGATAAGAAAAGGGATATTAGAAGATAATTTAATTGATGTAGTTATAGGATTACCAGAAAACTTATTTTATGGTGTTTCAATACCAGCTACAATAGTTGTGTTTAAAAAGAATAGAACTAGAAATGATGTATTATTCATTGAAGCAAGCCGTGAATATGAAAAAGGTAAAAATCAAAATACATTAACGAAAGAAAATATCCAAAAAATATTAGATACATATGAAAATTACAAAGAAGTTGAAAAATATTCTCATATTGCAACTATGGACGAGATTCAAGAAAATGAATACAACTTAAACATAAAAAGATATGTGGATACTTTTGAAGAAGAAGAAGAAATTGATATAGAAGAAACAAAGAAAAACATAGCTAAAATAAATGAAGAACTTCAAGTATTAGAAAAAGAATTACAAGAATCATTAAAAGAATTGGGATTGTAGAAGGATTTAAATATGTTTAAAATAAATGGAAAAGATATTGAGATACATGTAAAAGGCGGATTTTCCGAAAGAAAGGGAATAAAACATTTTTCAGATATAGTTCAGACTAAAGATTTAAATGAACGTACAAGAAATAAACTTTATACTGCATTAAAAGAAATATTTGATTTGATAAATAAAAATCCGAACAAATATGGAGATTATTTTGTTGAATATGTTTATGAAGAATTATTTTCTTTAACTAAAAGGGATATTCCTAATTATTATGGATATGAGTATTCAAAGATATTTGAAATTATATATGGAATATTTCAAAAGGAAAATTACATAGAAGTGTTTACATTTATAGAGGGAATAATAAATGCATATACATATATAGACAATATATCATATTCAAGATTCAATTGTAGAAAGTACTATATACAATTGGTTTCAGCTATATTTAAGACAGAAAATGTAAATTATAGAATTATAGACGGAAAAGTAACAGATATAGTAAATGAAGAACAAATTAAATGTTTAGAAAAAACTCTAAACAATCCATATAATGTGGTTTCAGA
This sequence comes from uncultured Bacilli bacterium, assembly GCA_944371995.1. Classification (GTDB taxonomy): domain Bacteria; phylum Bacillota_I; class Bacilli_A; order RF39; family UBA660; genus Faecimonas. The sequence goes on along the minus strand of CALVYD010000069.1, from coordinate 13,921 downwards.
GCATTATGCGAAAGCAATAGAACAATTATATAGTGTTAAAGATTTTGATAATTCTATTAAAGAGTCTATATCTTCGGTAGAAGCAATGTGCCAAATAATAACAAAAAATAATAAAGCTACACTGGGGGATACATTAAAATTGTTGAAAGATAATATACATCCAGCAATGAAAAGTGCCTTTGAGAAATTGTATGGATATACAAGTGATGCAAATGGAATAAGACATTCAAATGGATTGGGAGAGGGAAATTCTACATTTGAAGAAGCTAAATACATGCTGATTAGTTGTTCAGCATTCGTAAATTATTTAAAAGAGAATTTTGAAGAAGGAAAATAAATATGAGTGAATGGAAGAAAGTAAAATTAGGAGATTTATTTGAAAGAGTAACGAGAAAAAATACAAATTTAGAAAGTGATAATGTATTAACAATCTCAGCACAATATGGATTAATAAATCAAGAAGAATTTTTTAATAAATATGTGGCAGGTAAAAATTTAAAAAATTACTATTTACTAAAAAAAGGAGAATTTGCTTATAACAAAAGCTATTCTGCAGGCTATCCAATGGGAGCAACAAAAATGTTAGAAAAATACGATGAAGGTGTTGTATCAACCTTATATATATGTTTCAGAAGTAAATCAGATTTAGTAAATAATGAATATTTCAAATATTATTTTGAGAGTACTCAGTATTATGAGGAATTATCAAAGATAACACAAGAAGGTGCTAGAAATCATGGATTATTGAATATAAATGTTGATGATTTTTTTGATATACAAGTAATCTTACCGCCAATAAAAGAGCAAGAAAAAATTATGAAAATATTAAAAAATGTTGAATATTTAATTTCTATGAATAAACAATATATTCAAAATATTATAAAAGTTAAAGAAAAAATTTTTGATAATTTTCTAAATCAAGATTTTGAATGGAAAAATATACCTTTTAGTGAAGTGTTTGATATAATTCCTAATAATAGCTTTAGTAGAGATAAATTAAATTACAAAAAAGGAACATATAAAAATATACACTATGGAGATATTCTAACCAAATATAATGAAATTATTAATGTTGAAGGAAATGATGATATACCTTTTATTAATAATGAGGAAATTAAAGATAAGGAATATGTAATATTGAAGGATGGAGATGTAATAATTGCTGATACGGCAGAAGATGAGTCAGTGGGGAGAGCAGTAGAATTGAGAAATATACAATGCGAAAAAGTATTATCAGGGTTACATACAATTGCTTGTAGACCTAAACTAAAATTTGTAAGTGGTTATTTGGGATTTTATATTAATTCGAAGGAATATCATAAACAATTAATTCACTTAATGCAAGGAATTAAAGTTTTAGGGATTACAAAAAATAATATAAAGACAAAAACAACAATTAAATTTCCAAATTTAGAGATACAGCATAAAATTACATTAATTATGGAAAACTCTAACGAAAAAATAAAATTATTAGAAAGAAAGATGGAAGAGTATGAAAATATAAAAAAGGGTTTAATGCAAAAATTATTAACAGGAAAGGTGAAAGTAAATGTCTAATTTTAAAATAAAAATAGATACGAAGAAAATTGAAAAAGATTTAAATAAACAATTAGAAAAAATTGTTTATGAACAACAAAAAGAGTTGATACTAAAAAATAAAATAGAAAGAGGTGATAATGAGATGACTATTTTACCACAAAAGGAAGAAGAATTATTACAAATTATTTTAAATAAATATGATGGAAATGAAGAAATGAATGTAAATGGAAATACAGAAGACTTACCAAAAAATATGCGTTTTGGACTAAAAGATATCTTTAACACATTAAAATTATATAACTATATTGCAGAATGGGATTTTTATATAGGAGGAGAATGGTTTGTAGTACTTAACCAAGAAGGAATAGACTATTTTGAAAAGAAAGGGATGAGGCAAGAATTGTTTGAAGAATTAGCAGATAATGAAAAGAAATTATTGAAAGAGATTATAGATACAGAAACAAATGGTGGAAACATTTCTGAGTTGTTAGCAAATAAAGTTGATTCAGATGAAAAAGATATAGTTAGGAGTGTTATAGGTTCGTTAAGAAAAAACGGACTACTAAATGTAAGTTGGGCTTCAAATACAGTATATAATGCCAGTTTGACTAATCCAGGAAGAACTTATTTTGAAAGAGAGGAGAAATATTTAAAAAGAATGGAATCAAACAAAAGTAATATTTATAATTTTGGTGATATAAGCATAGACGGAGGTAATTTCGTAGCTGGAGATGTTGTAAATTCAGTATTAAAAGTAGATAGACATATTACACAAATAAAAAAAGAGATTGAAGAAAAAGCTGATGACGACGATAAAGAAAATTTAAAAGAAATACTAGAAGATACAAAAGAAATAATGGAAAATATAAAGAATAATGGAGTAATTGAAAAAAGAAAAGGATTCTTCAAAAAGTTAACTGAACATGCAAATAAATATGGATGGTTTTATGCAGAAATAGTTAATTTAATAGGAACAGCAGTTTTAACAAAAATAGGAGGATAGAAAATTTAATTTATGGGGGCAAATTAAATGGAAGAAAAAATACCAGTAGCTAATGAAATGACTACAAGTCAAAGACCAGCTATAGAAGTATTACAAAAATTAGGATATAAATACATATCTGAAGAAGAAAATAAAAATCTAAGAAATAATATTCTAACAGATGTAATATTTAAAGATATATTAGCTAAAAAATTAAATGAAATAAATAGTTATGAATATAAAGGGGAAAAATATAAGTTTTCAGCAAGTACAATAGGACAAGCTATTAAAGATTTAAATGAAGATTTAGTAACAGGTCTTATTAGTACAAATGAAAAAATATATGATTTATTAACATTAGGAAAATCATATCAAGAAAATATGGTAGATGGAACTAAAAGGTCTTTTGACATAAAATATATAGATTTTGAACATCCAGAAAATAATGATTTTTATGTTACAGAAGAATTTTCAGTGCTGAGAATGAATGGAAAAGATTATGCAAGACCAGACATTGTATTATTTGTAAATGGAATACCATTAGCAGTAATAGAGTGTAAAGATGCATCAGTACCTATAATTCAAGCCATTTCTCAAAATATAAGAAATCAAAAGCCAGACTATATTCCTCAATTATTTAAATTTATACAAATAGTTATGGCAGCTAATAAAAATGAAACCAAATATGCTACTTGTGGTACGCCAGATAAATTTTGGTCAACATGGAATGAACAATATGTGGAAAAACAAAATGAATTATTAAATAAAACTGTAATTGGTAGACAAGTAACGAAGCAGGATAGGGACATAATTTCATTATTTGAAAAAGAAAGATTTTTAGAATTAATAAAAGACTTTATAATCTTTGAAGCAGGAACGAAGAAAATATGTAGATATCAACAATATTTTGCTGTAAAAGCAATGCTAGAAAGAATAAAGCATGACAAAAAAGGTGGAGTTGTTTGGCATACACAGGGATCTGGAAAATCAATAACAATGGTATATATAACTAAAAAATTAATGGAAGATAAAGAAATACAAAATCCACAAGTAGTTATAGTAACAGATAGAGTAGATTTGGATAAACAAATTCATAAAACATTTAATAGAATTGGTGTAGAAGCAGCAAGAGCAACAACAGGGAACAATTTAACAGAATTAATTAAAAATGAAAAAATAAGAGTTATAACAACTGTTGTAAATAAATTTGAAACAGTAGTAAAATCAGGAGTTTCAGTAGATACACCAAATACATTTATATTAGTTGATGAAGGACATAGAACTCAATATGGTGAAATAAATAGAAGAATGCAAGAAGTATTCAAAGGAGCAATATATATTTCATTTACAGGGACACCAATTATGAAAAGAGATAGAAATATATTTGATAAATTTGGAGGCTTAATACATAAATATTCTTTAGATGATGCTTTAAAAGATAAAGCTATAGTACCACTGATTTATGAAGGAAAAATGGTTGATCAAGAAGTTTCTAAAGAAGTTATTGATATGAGACTAGACATGTTAACAAGAAACTTGACTCCAGAGCAAAAAATGGAGGTAATGAAAAAATGGAGCAGATTTGAAAAAGTTGCTTCATCTGAGCAGAGATTGGAATTGATTGCATGGGACATAGCAAGTAATTACAATCAAACATTAAAAGGAACAGGTTTTAATTCAATGCTTGCATGTAACAAAAAGATAGAAGCAGTAAAATATTATAATATTTTTAGAGATGAATTTCCTGAATTAGAAGTGGCAGTTGTAATATCACCTCCAGATATGAGAGAGGGAGAAGGAAGTATTGATGAAGATACTAATGATATTGTAAAAAAATTCTATATAAATGCGATTTCAAACTATAAAAACGAAGAGGAATATGAAGAGACTATAAAATCTAAATTTATAAATGGAGACATAGATATACTTATTGTTGTAGATAAATTACTTACAGGATTTGATGCACCAAAAGCTTCAACATTATATTTAGACAAACAAATAAAAGAACATAATTTATTACAAGCTATAGCAAGAGTAAACAGACTTTGCGATGGAAAAGATTATGGTTATATAGTTGATTATAGAGGATTATTAGGAGAATTAGATAAAGCATTAACAATGTATCAAGAAGCAGGATTAGAAGAATTTAATGAAGAAGATATTAAATCATCTGTTTATTATATTGATACAGAAATAAACAATATGTTTCAAGCATATGAAAAACTTAAAGGTATATTTAAAGATATAAAAAACAAAATTGATTTAGAAGAATATGAAATACTTTTAGAAGATGAAAAGATAAGGAAAGATTTCTATGATAAGCTATGTAAATTTGGAAGTATGTTAGGAATAATTTTACCAAGTGACAAAGCTTATTACAAAATTGGAAAAGAAAAAATAAGTGAATTAAGAAAAGCATTAGCTTTTTATCAAAAATTAAGAGCAACAGTAAAACTAAGATACTCTGAAACTATAGACCATAAAGAATATGAAGCTAAAATGCAAAAATTGTTAGATAATTATGTAGTTGCAAAAGAAATGATGAGAATAACAGAACCAGTGGATATAACAGATGCAGAAAAATTTGATAATGAATTAGAAAAGATGGGAACAGATAGAGGAAAAGCAGATGCTATTAGAACAAGATTAACAAAGACTATAAGTGAAAAATCTAAAGAAGATCCAGCATATTATAAGAAATTTTCTACAAGAATTGAAGAAACGATTGAGGCATATAGGAATAGAAGAATTACAGATAGTGAGTATTTACAGAAAATGCAAAATATCAAAGAGGATTTCAGAAAAGGGAACTCTGGAATTGTTTACCCATCTAATATAACAACAGAAAATTCAAGAGCCTTTTATGGAGTTATATATGATAAATTAATTCCAAGAATGAAAGAAAATACTAACATAGAAGAAATAGGAGAAATTGCTTTAACTATTCAAAGAGAGATTGAAAGTAAAATAAAAAGAGACTGGCATTATAATACAGATATTCATAATGAAATTGCTCAAGCAATAGATGATACAATATTTATGTATGCTACAAGAAAAAATATTAGTTTAGATCTTGAAGAATTAGATAAACTAATAGAGGAAATTATAAATATAGCACTAATGAAATATTAACTATCTAGAAAGGATGGAATATGGAAAAGGATTTTATTGAATCTAATGGAGAAAAGATATATTTTTATGTTCAAAGAAAAAATGTGAAAAATATTAATCTAAAAGTGAACATAGATAAAAAAGTAACTTTATCAATACCAATGAAAATGTCATTAGATAAAGCAAAAGACTTTGTTAAGAAAAAAGCTAACTGGATAAAAAAACAACAAGACTTTTATGATACATTTGCAGAACAAAAGGAAAATATAACTTTTGAAGATGGAGAAACAGTTTATTTGTTAGGAAAGCAATATAAAATGAAAATTCTTTCAGATAATCATAATAATGTAGTTATAAATAATAAATATATTGAAATTCATATAAAAGAAAAATATATTGACAATAAAAATTATATTAAAAAAGTTTATGAAAAATGGCTAAAACAATATGCTTTAAATATTTTAGAAAAGCTAGTAATAAAATATCAAGAAATATTAAAAAAATATGGTATAAAAATTCCTAAAATAGAAATAAGACGAATGAAAACAAGATGGGGAAGTTGCATACCAACATGTAATAAAGTTCTATTTAATTTGAATTTAATAAAAACTCCAATATGTTGTATAGAATATGTTGTTTTACATGAATTATCTCATTTTAAGCATCAAAATCATAGTAAGAATTTCTATAATTTTATTACAATATTTATGCCAGATTGGAAAGAACGTAAGAAGATATTAGATGAAGAATTTATGGGGGTAGTATAAGGAGGAAATTTATGAGCGAAAATAAAAAAGGATATATTTATATTATGACAAACCCAGCTTTATTAGAAATGGTTAAAATTGGTTATGCTACAGATGTAAAAGAAAGAAGAAAACAACTTAGTACTACAGCACTTCCATATGAATATGAAGTGTATGCAACTTATGAAACTGATGGTAACCTTGAAGATAAGAAATTACATCAACTTATCGATGATTTGAATTCAGATTTACGTGTTTCAAAAAACAGAGAATTTTATGTTATGACACCAGAACAGGCTTATAGATTATTAGAGGCAATAGCAATTATAAGTGGCACAAGTAAAAAATTAAGAAAAATAAAACAAGTACATATAAATATGAAAAGACCACCAATTGATTTTTTTAAGTGTGGTATTCCAAAAGGAGCAGAGTTAATATATACGGAAGATCCTAATATTAAAGTCATGGTTGCAAATAATCATAAAGTGAAATATCAAGAAGAGTTAACTTCTTTAACTGCTATTGTTAAACAATTAAAAGGATATAAACATGTATCAGGTCCATCATATTTTACATATAATGGAAAATTAATAACAGAAATAGCTGATGAAACTCAATGGAAGGAATATAGAAAATAGGTGAAAATTAGGAAAATCTTGAAATCCTTGGAAAGTATATATTTTGTATAGATAAAAATTAAAAAATAGGAAATCATATATAGCAATATTTTTAAGAAAGAAGAGATGAAGATGGGATGGTATGAAGCAATTAAAGATGGTATTAACGCAGCACAGAAAGCTGATAATATACCTCTAGTAAACAATTTAATAGAAGCACAAAAACAAATATTGGATTTAATAAATGAAAATAATAAATTAAAAATTGAAAATTCAGAACTAAAAGCTAAGAAAAATTTAACAGATAAAATAGAAAGACATAAAGATGCTTATATTACACTAAAAGGTGATTCACAGAAATTAATATATTGTTCAAATTGTTTTGATACAAATCAAAGACTAATTCAAGCTCAAACTGATGAAGATGGAACATATTGGTGTCCATCTTGTAAATATAGAGGATATTATGATATGGAAATATATAATAGAAAATATCATGAAGATATAGAGCCAGAATATATTATATAGGAGAAAAAAGATGATTTATATTACAGGAGATACACACAGTGATTTTTCAAAATTTGACATAGATAAATTTCCAATACAAAGTGAAATGACAAAAGATGATTATATTATTATTTGTGGAGATTTTGGAGGAGTATGGAATTACTTAGTAGAGAGCACATATGAAAAATATTGGTTAAACTGGTTAAATGAAAGAAATTTTACTACTTTATTTGTAGATGGAAACCATGAAAATTATACAAGATTATATAAATATCCAGTTGAAGAATGGCATGGAGGAAAAGTACATAAAATAAGAGATTCTGTATTACACTTAATGCGTGGTGAAATATTTGATATAGATAATAAAAAGTTTTACACATTTGGCGGTGCTAAATCACATGATATACAAGATGGCATATTAAATTTAAATGAAGAAGAAAAGATATATGAATATAGAAAAAGAGGAGCATTTTTTAGAATAAGAGATTATTCATGGTGGGATTTAGAAATGCCAACAAAAGAAGAGATGGAAAATGGAATAAGAAATTTAGAAAAAGTAAATTTTAAAATAGATTATATTGTAAGTCATTGTTGCCCTACAAATGTGCAAGCTATACTTAGTGGAGGATTGTATAAAAAAGATTGTTTAACAGATTATTTGCAGAAAATTTCAGAAAAATGCAAATTTAAGAAATGGTATTTTGGTCACTATCATGAGAATAGACAAGTTAATTCACAGTTTGTTTTGCTTTATGAAGATATAGTACCATTGAAATATGAGAGTATATTTTAAATAAAAAATGTCGCTTTAGAGAAAAAATGTCGCTTTTAAGCGATATTTTTTATGACTTAAAATTAAAATAGTTTTATAAATTGATATTTTGTAAGAAATAGATACTTGAAAATTCTAATATAAAATAATAATATTCAATACAAAAATGAATAAAAAACGCAAAAATACAAAAAATATTATTGAAATCAGTTTACTTTTTTGCAAAAATAGTATATAATATATAAGAGAGGTGAGCGAAATGCTAGTTGAATTTAGTGTAAAAAATTTCATGTCATTTAAAGATAAGGTAACCTTTAGTATGGAAGCAGCAACAGGAACAGAAAATGAAGAAAATATAATAAGTATATCAAATATAAATGAAAGAATTTTAAAAAGTACAGCAATATATGGAGCAAATGCATCAGGAAAGACAAATTTGATTAAAGCATTTACAGCTGCGATATTAATGGTAAGAAAATCCAATAATAGACAAGTGGGAGAGAAATTAATGGAAATGGAACCATTTGCCTTTGATGAAAAAACTAAAGTAGAACCATGTGAATTTGAGATTGTTTTTTATGCAAAAGGAATGAAATATATATATGGATTTATAGCAGATAAAGAAAAAGTATATGAAGAATATTTATATCAGTACTTTACAGCAAAACCAACAAGAATATTTGAAAGAACTAATGTAAATGAATATAAATTCCTACAGTCAGATGAAGGAAAATTAAATGCTATAAAAACACAAAATATAGATAACAAATTGTTTTTAGCTACAGCAACAACATGGAATTATGATAAAACAAAAGAACCATATTTGTGGTTTGCAAAAAATATAGACACATATTCTGGAGGAATGATATTAAATGATTTTGTAGTAGAGTCATATAGCAAAGATGAAGGAGAAGAATTAAAGAAATTCACATTAAAGTTATTAAATGAAGCAGACATTGTAATAAAAGATTTTAGTGTAGAAATCGAAGAACGTGATGTAGATAATAATATGTTAATGTTATTAAAGAACTTTAATATTCCTTCACAAATGTTGCCACAAAAGCAGAGAGATGTAAAAATAGAAATGACACATGAGATTACTAATGATGAAGGAAATATGAAAAACTATGAATTAAACTTTAACAATGAATCTTCAGGAACACAAATTTTATTTTCATTTGCTCCAATACTAAAAGATGTTTTTGAAAATGGAAAAATATTAGTAATAGATGAAATAGAAAGAAGTTTGCATCCTAGTTTAGTAGAAATGATTATTAAATTTTTCCATAATCCAAAGATAAATAAAGGTAATGCGCAGCTAATATTCAATACTCATGATACAAACTTATTATCTTTAGATATATTTAGAAGAGACCAGATATGGTTTGCAGAAAAAGATCCAAAGAAAGGGGCTACTGATTTATATCCTCTTGATGACTTTTCAGTTAGAAAAAATGAGAATATCCAAAAAGGATATTTAAATGGTAGATATGGAGCGATTCCTTTTGTAGCTACAGGTGGTAGCTTATGGGAAGATTAGAAAGTTTTAAGCAAAGAGGAAGAAATCGACAAAATAGAAAGAGAAGACCTATTATTGTAATAGGTTGTGAAGGAAATAATAAAACAGAAGAAATTTACTTTAAGAACTTCAATAGTAGAAAATGTATTATAAAATTTTCTACAGGAAACAGTACAGATCCAGTTGGAATTGCTAATGATTTAATAAAATTTATAGATAATGAAATTGGAAGAGAAAATGATGACAAATATTATGTAGTTTTAGATACGGACGTAAATCAAGATAAACAAAGTCAGATTGATAAAGCTAAGAAGTTAGCTATAGATAATGGAGTTGAATTTATAACTTCAACTCCAACATTTGAATATTGGTATAGATTACATTTTGGATATACAACAAAGACATATAATTCAAGTGATGAAGTTCAAAATGATATAAAAGATAAAATAAAAGGCTATACAAAAAGTATGAATACATATCCTGTTTTAAGAGATAAAACAGATATTGCTATAAAAAATGCTAAAAAGGTTGAAAAGCATCATTTGGATTTAGGACAAGCTTTAGATAACGAAAATTGCAATCCTTATACAGCAGCATATAAAGTTGTAGAAGAATTAATAAAAAGAAATAATTGATACAGACGAAAAGCAAAGTATGAAAGTGATTTTTTAAATTGCAGGATTATTTTGCTTTTTATAATGGAAGAAAAGAGAGAAATAAATTATGAAAAGGATAAGTGCTGAAAAAGAGATAAAATATATATCTAATGTAATAGAAAAAAATATAGGATATTATGAGGTTGTAAAGGATAAAGGCTTTTTATCTGAAAATATTTTGTCTCAATTAAGAAATTTAATAGAAGATGTTGCTATATTAATAAATAATAGGGAAAATAACAAAGAATTAGATACTCAATATAATAATATTTCACCTTCGTTAGACTTTATAAAAGGAAAGGCAAAGTATAAGTTTATATTAGAATTTTATGACTTTTTAAGAGGAACTTCATCACACTATACACCAAGTGAAGACGGCGCAGAAAAGCTAGTGTCATATTATTTTAGATATATTTGTTTAACAAAAAAATTATTATATGATGATTATAATATAGAAATAATTAGGAACATAGAAAAATTTCCTATTTATGATGATAAATCTATGCAAGAGAATTATGATATTATTTGTAAAGTAGTTGAAAATGCAAAAGATACTCAATCAAAATTTATGAAAGGAAAATTTTATGTCCAAAAGATTAACACGATTTATTCTGATGGAGATATATATTATGAAATAACATTATCTAAAGCAACCGACTATAAGAACAAATTTGAACGTATTACTTTTTATTCAAAGAAATATATACCAGATAATTATGCAATTAATATTTCAGTTGTAGATAAGGATGTTAATTTGAATATTGGAAAATCAAAAGTAAAAATAATTAACGACTATAGAGTAGCAATTAGGGTGTGTGAACTAAAAAATATATTTTTATTCTTTGGAGCAAATAAAAGATTTGATGAGCAGTACAGGGAATATAGAAATTTAATGCAATATTTAACTGACAATCAAGATACAATCACAAACATATTATGCATGGAAGAATATGATTATAAGAAAGTAATTTTAAAAATTCAAGAGGGTGCTGAAAATCACTATATTACAGAAATGTTTGATAAAATTAGAGACATTATTATAAAAAATAAAAAAGGGCATAATATTTTACGATATTTGACTACTAAAATGGAAAATGTTGTAATAAGAGACCAACAGTCGGATAATACTAATTTTGTATTCCAGAATTTATATATATTGCCACAAAGTGGAATGTTCGATGATATGCCGTATGCTATGTCATTATATAAACATAATGTGTCTTGGAAGCATTTAATTAAAGCTATTGATATGAATAATAAAGATGAAGAGCTATTATATGCTTTTATTAAAAATAATACTGAAAATGAGAACAAGTTATATACTCCGATTCAAGAATTAGAGCATTTTGAAAATATTCCTGAATTAATAAAAAAGTTTAACTATAGATTTTTAAGTATAAAACCGAGGGGTACTAATTTATTAAAATCTGAAAAGGGATTAGTTTATATTGAATCATACGAAAAAGATACAATGGAGATTATTTCACTATTAAATAGTTATTCAGAAAATGATAGTAGTGATTTAAGGAGTGTTATGGATATATATATGGGAATAGAATTTGATGATGAAATTTCTAAAGATAAGAAAGAAATTTTAGATAAAATATTTAAAACAAGTCCGGTTGCATTTATTTATGGACCTGCTGGTACTGGTAAAACGAAAATGATTGAAATAATTTCTAAAGCATTTAGAAATTACAATAAATATTTTATTGCAAATACAAATACAGCAGTAACTAATATGAAATCGAGAGTAGGTAATATAGAAAAATCTACTTTTTTAACAATATCTAATTTTATAAGAAATAGTGTGGTTGAATGTGATATTTTATTTATAGATGAATGCAGTATGGTAAGTAATATAGATATGATTAAAATATTAAGAAAACAAAAATATAAGGCCATAATACTTGTTGGGGATATCTATCAAATTGAGTCAATAAAGTACGGTAATTGGTTTCTATTTTGTAATAGATATTTTAAAGATGATATTGTTTATAATTTGAAAGATACTCATAGAACTTCTGATGTGGATTTAATGGAATTATGGGAAAGTGTAAGATTCAATAACAAAAAGGCTATAAATATTTTAAGTAATCAAGAATATACACAACCTTTATCTAAAGAAATATTTAATAAAACTTCAAATGATGAAATTATTTTATGTTTAAATTATGATGGAATGTATGGAATTAATAATATAAATAGAGTAATGCAACAAGCAAATCCAAATAAGGAATATAATTTTGGAATAGATACATTTAAAGTCAACGATCCCATTTTATTTAATGATTGTCCAAGATTTAACAATTTTCTTTTTAATAACTTAAAAGGCGTTATTAAAAAAATAGAAGAAGATAAAGATAATAATTGTATGTGGTTTACAATTGAAGTAGAAGAGAATTCCATAAATTCATATTTTAGACCATTTGATGTTGAAATTTTGGAAGGGGATATGCTAGGAAAAGTAAATATTCGTTTTAAAGTAAATGCATATATTGATAAAGAAGATGATGAAAATGAGTACGATCATATTATTCCATTTAATCTTTCTTATGCAATTTCTATACATAAAGCACAGGGATTGGAATATGATAGTGTAAAGATAGTAATTACATCTAATATAGAAGATAAAATTACAAAAAATATTTTTTATACGGCAATAACAAGGGCAAAAAATAAATTAAAAATATATTGGAGTTCAGATAGCCAAACTAAAATTTTTGATAATTTTGATAAAAGAGAAAATAGTCGAGATTTAGCAATATTAAGACAAAAAATTGATAAAAAAAATAATTTTTAGTTAGAAAATATTACTAAATTTGCATTATTAATATAAATTTTCAAAAAAGTATTTTTTCATCAATTTGAAAAAAGTATATAAAAATCCAAAGTTTTTTCAAAATTTTGAAAAAACTTTGGATTAATTTTAACTATTTATCAATGCAACCAATAATTAATTCAACACCATCACAAAAGCCATTTCTGTAATATTTCTCATTCCAATAAACAATATAATCTAAAAAGCTAGAATTAAGTAAATTGAGTTGCTTTTCAACAAACTTTCTATTCTGTTTAGGAATACTGTTTAAAATCTTTTCAGAGAAATCATCAAATTTAACAGTATGCTTTCTATCTGCATCATTAATAAAAGCAAGATCTGTTTCTTCTCTAAAATTTAACCACTCTTTTAAAATATCATCATTAACATTTCTAAAATTATTCATAATCAAAACCTCCATAAATTTATTAAAATAATTGGGCTCAAAATGGGCACACAACTGACCAAAAATAGCCCAAAATCACATAAATTTACAAAGTCAAAAAATTGGGCACACCAAATATACCAACAAATACAGCTAAATACTAGATTTACCAATACTTTGCGAGCTTTACTCATAACCCGAAGGTCGTAAGTTCGAGTCTTACCCCCGCAACCACTGAAATGCCTCTGTTAAAGCAATTTACAGAG
>CALVYD010000068.1 GCA_944371995.1 uncultured Bacilli bacterium | reverse complement strand
ATTCGATAATTTATCGGACATTCCAAGGTTCCTCTATTAGATACAGTTGCCTTCAGTTCTCCATTGCTACTAATTGAGGCAGATGTAGGTCTTGCAACTCGTGATATTGCATATCCATCTGGAATTATCCATGTTATTTTACCTTTGCCATTAAATCTTATTTCTTCAAACTCTAAATTACCAGATGGTATAGCATAAAATTCTCTATCTGGTATGTGACTAAAAATTAGTGGCTCAGGTTTTTTCACATTTAAAATAGATTGCAGCTTATCATAATCTTCAACGTTTCTATACTTAACATAAAAAGGCATAGTGATTTTTTTTGCGCCTCTTTTTGTATAATTAAATATTTCTCCATTTAGTGTTGGATATTCAGTGATTGATGGTTTATATTCTGCTCCGTCAAATGCGGTAAATCCTTTTAAGACAGTAATATATTTTGTTAATTCTTGATTATTAAAATATACTTTTAACAACTCATCACCTTATTCCCATGATAATATTATTTATATTTTGATTTCTTACTTGTTCATCAGTTACAGGCTTAGCTACTAATCTTCCAATTCTAACTTTATCCATGGTGTTTTCTACTATTACCGGACGATTAGCCATTTTAACCAATAAATCCATTAAATAGGATTCTTTGTTTGATTGTTGGCTAGAACTATCATATAAACCTTTTGATGATACAGCTAATTGCACATTTCCAACTGCACTCAATTCTGAATTCAAATCAGGATTAAATGTACTAGCCAACATATCAGCCATACCTAGCACATTTGATTGTACAGCTTTAAATTGAGTGTTCAACCCTTCATTAAGGCCTTGCATAATAGCATTCCCAGCAGGTATTAACAGCTTACGGTCATAACTAATCGGGCCTTTATGCTCTTTAATCCAGCTTGCTATTCCACCGACAAATCCTTTTACTTTATTAAAACCTGCTTGCAATCCGCCTAAAAATCCATTCATGATTGCGCTACCTGCACCAACTAAACTAATATTTTTTAAACTATTAAAAGTACTTTTTACACCATTTATAACACCTTTAATCGTACCTGAAATAGCTGATACAACACTGCCAAAACTTCTAAAAGCATTACCAGCAGCAGACATCGCGCTTCTGATTGCTGATGATACTGTTCGAATAACATCGCCAATCGCCATCCAAACAATCGATATGATATTTTTGACTACCTGAGCAGCATTCCCAGCACCTGAGAATGCTAACTTAATATATTCGATAACAGTACTGATTACACTTGCTGCAGTAGAAATAGCTGTTTGAATATTTGTCCAAGCTGATTTGATAAAAGCACTTAATCCTTGACTAGCAACGCCTAAATTACCAAATAATCCAATTACCGTAC
Organism: uncultured Bacilli bacterium; assembly: GCA_944371995.1. Lineage (GTDB taxonomy): Bacteria > Bacillota_I > Bacilli_A > RF39 > UBA660 > Faecimonas. Next base: position 2,718 of record CALVYD010000068.1, on the reverse strand, counting down.
CTACCCATTGAGCAATCGTACTCAAAACTGGTGATAATGTGGAGAATACATTGACAATTATGGTAATAATCGGTGTTAAGAAACCAATTGCTATTTTAACCGAGTCGAAAGCCATTGATAGACCCATTAATGCACCTTTAATCACACCGCCTAAAAATGAACCTAAAATTTGAAAGGCAGGCATCAGTGCACCACTTATGACAGAAATTAGTGGTTGTGCTGCATTCCACATGGATACAAACGAATTAACCACACTATTAATTGCTGGACCGACAATAGACATCATTGTACTAAATCCAGTTTGAATGGCCGGAATAATTGAAGAAATCAATGTCTGAATACCACTAAAATCTAATCGACTAAAGCCACTGACTAGTGTATTAATGACCGGTGTAACAGAACTTACTACTGAATTAAATAGGCTTGGAAGCTGTCCAAAAGCTGTTTTAAGTCCATTGATTATCGGTTGAACCACTTCGATAATTTTGGGAAATTTAGAAGTTAATCCAGAAAAATCAATGTCTACACCTAAATTAGAAAATACTGATTTTAACCCACTTGATATTTGAGGAATTGCTGCAGAAATGAAAGTTGTAATTGCTCCTGGTAATCCTTTTAGAATGTTACCAACCATTGGTATAAAATTGCCAAAAAGAAATGTAGAAGTTGTTTCTGCCAGAGCTTGTAATGCAGGTTTAATATCATCGCCAAGTGACAGTTTACCTAAAACATCACTAAACGCAGCTTGCATTGATGCCATTGAGCCACTAAGTGTAGTTGAGGCTTCTTTAGCTGTTGTACCGGTAATTCCAAGACTTTCTTGAACTGCATGGATTGCTTTGACAGTATCAGCAAAGTCACCAACCGTATAATGCTCTCCTGTCAGTTTTTCTGCATCAGCCATCAAGCGTTCCATCTCGGATTTGGTACCGCCATAACCAAGTTTCAAATTATCCAGCATTGCAAAATTGCCACGAGCTAAAGATTGGTATGTCTGCGTAATGGATTCCATATCAGTACCCATCTTATTCGCATTGTCGGACATATCGACCATCGCAGTATTAGCTAACTCTGCAGCCTTAGCAGTATCGCCACCTAAGGAAGAAATTAGAGAAGCCGAGAATGAAGTGACATTTTCCATGTACTTATTAGCCGATACTCCAGCTGTTTTGTATGCTTGATTGGCATAGTTTTTAACAGTGTCTGCACTATCTTTGAAAAGAGTTTCAATCCCACCCAAAGATTGTTGAAGAGCAGCACCTTCAGAAATCGATGCAGCAAACATCTTTCCGATTCCTGCAGCCGCAATAGCACCTGTAACTGCGGTAATCATTGATTTACCTAAACTAATTCCTGCACTAGCACCAGCCGATTTTGATTCAGGCTCTATTTGATTCTGAATCATGCCACTAATACCTTTAGCTGATGGCATTATTTGAACGTACGCTTGACCTAATTCAGTCGCCATTCACTTCACTCCCCTCTTAAAATTCTTGCTTTTTCTGTTTCAAAATCCTTGCCAGACTCAAATGATACTTCTTCGCGTTCGATTTGCTGCTTGGTTAGTTGATCAACAATAGATACAGGTTGATTCTTGCCTTTTTGGCCATCTTTCGTATTTTGCCAAAGCATGATACTCAATCTGTCAGCCACTCCAGCTAATAGCAGCGTATCTAAAGGCAATTTAGAATCACTAATCTTCATCATGATTCGCGAATCTCCCCTTAAACCACAAACAAAGACAGCCACCTTTAATGCAGGTAGCTGTCTATAATCATAGATATTGTATGTTTCAGCTAAATCACAAATAATTGCATCTTCGTCCACTTTGAGCATTTTGGCAAGGAGTATTATTTTTTTAGCTGAGCCTGACTTTGAAAAATTTCCGTAACTTCTGCAGTCATTTTTTCTGCATTGACACGACCATTTTCATCACGAACATGATTTTTTAACGCTGTAGTCTGTTCATCGCCTAAAATTCGTTTGACAACTTTCGGAAATAGCAACGGATTTTCTTCTACATCACCCAACAATTCAATTGTCTCATAATCGTTCAATACTTCTTCATCTAATTCAAATTTGAATCCTGATTTTGTTTTTCCTTTAATCATCTAATTTAACCTCCAACCGAAGTAGCTTTTTTAATGTATTCATAGTGCGTATTTCCGTCAGTATCAGGTAATGCTTGGATAGTAATCTCATATCCTACTGGGTCACCGTCTGTATAGCTGATTTCGCCAATTTCTGACACTTTAGCTACTGGTAATACTGTACGTTTCAACACACCACCTTTAAGGATTACCTCAACCACTAAACAATGCTCTGGTAATTCCTTAGAGTTAGCCTTGATAGTAATTCCAGTTTCAAGAGTACCGCTAACGTTATCAGCTCCGTATACTTCTTTTAAAACTTCAACATTCAACGACTCAATTAAAGTGTATGCGAACGTATCTTCTTTTTCTGTTTGGGTAGTTAATACCGTATCCCCACCCCAAGCTTTCACGTTTTCAGAAGATGGACTGTTTTCGTTTGTCAAACCATCTTCTGAAATATATCCTAATGCTTTGAAAGCTTTATCTAATTCTGTTGTTGCGTCTTTTTGCAAAGTTGTACCTAAAGGCGCTGAATAGACCGCACCACCAATTTTAGGTTTAGCAGCAGTCACATTTTTAACATCTGCCATTCAATATCACTCCTCAATAATAATTAATGTCGAAT
>CALVYD010000067.1 GCA_944371995.1 uncultured Bacilli bacterium | reverse complement strand
ACATAAAAATTCCATAAAACAAAAAAAACTGAACCAAACACGAGCCTTCCGCATCTGGCCCAGCCTACATAATCAGCAACTGCCATGCAACTAAATTTAGGTTGGTATATTCTACTATAATTATAAATACTTATCAGAAATATAATTAACGTTTTTACAATAATTAAATTTTAGTCATCATTAACCCAAAACTTTAATCATCGCTCCTAAAATACTAATAACCAGTATAACAAGCATAATAACTAGAGGATTCATTTTTTTCTGGAGTAACTTATATAAAATTCCAAAAACTAATAATACACTTAATCCTGGAGCAACACCATCGAGTAATGATTGAATGGTTGGAGCATCTTTTCCTAATCCAACTTTTGTAATGAAATTAATTTTCACCATATCCATAGACATTGCCCCTACAACAATCATACCTAAAATGGAAGCGTAATTCATTATTTTATCCATAATGCCACTTGCACGCAATTTTGATATTACATTAGAACCCAATCCGTAACCAACAAAAGTTAATATATATCTAGCAAGAAAATGAGGAACATTAAAAACTAAATAAAATAGAATGGGCCCTAAAATATTTCCTTGTAATGCTAGACTAGTTCCTATAGCTGTTGCTACAATTCGCAACGCTCCCCAAAAAATAGCATCTCCTATGCCAGATAATGGCCCCATCATGGCTACTTTTACATTCGCAATTGAACTTGTATCAAAATTTTCTTCTAACACATTTGCTTCTTCCATAGCCGCAGCAATACTTAAAGGTAACGTAGCAATATACGGTGTCATATTATAAACTTCAAGATGCCGTTTCATTGCCTTTGATAGATCTTCTTTATTTGGATATAATTTTTTCAATATCGGAATCATCGCAAAGGTAAAACCGACATTACCCATTCGTTCAAAATTCCAAGCATGCTCATAAGGAATACTGTACCAAAACATTTTTTTCAAATCACTTTTCTGAATAATTTTATCATAGTTTGGCTGAAAATTAAAACTCATCAAACCCATCCCCTCCCCTCCCGTATTCTCAGAACCTACCTTTGATGTCTGAGTTTCTGACTCAGGTATAACTTTTTTATCAAAGAAGACATACATTATGCTTACCAAAATTGTCGCAAATATTGCAACTCCAGTTACAGAAATATGTCCATATGCTACAATAAAAAATCCTAAGAAGAAGAATGGGACAACTTTTTTATTCATGATCATCTGTGCTAACATGGCAAATCCAAGTGCAGGAAGTATGCCAATAGCAATATCCATGCCAGACTTAATAAAAGGAGGGATACTTTCTAAAAACGAAGCTACGGCATCTTGGCCGAAGTAAAACGCACCTGGTATAAAAATTAATCCCGGCAACATTCTAGCATATCTAGCTAAGAGCATATTTATTGTAAACCCTTTAATATTAGCCTGTTCAGCCATCCTATCACATCTATGCACAAACCATAGACAAAGCGGTTGTCCAATACCTGTGTTCATTGCTAAAACCAATGTAGCAATTGGAATACCTAATGTTAATGCAGCTGCAGCATTTGCATTAGATTTTATTGCTAATGAAATACCCAGTACTGTTCCGGCAACCATATCAGGTGGAACATATGCACCAATAGATATTGCTCCTGCCATAGCAAGTTCCATCGTTGCTCCCATGATGATTCCGGCAGATAAATCTCCCATCACTAATCCAACTAACGGACCTAACATAATTGGTCGTTGGATGTAACTAGTTCCAAAAAACCATTCTGAATAACCCCATAAAGTGACTAAAAAAATTAAAAATGTTTGCCAAACCATTTTGATCACCTCACTATATAGCTTTAATTGCTTCTATTTTCTTATCAGTTGGTATCATTTGAGAAAATACATTATACCCATCATTCACTAAATTTTGGATTAATCTTTTTTCTTCATCATTTACATAAACACTTCTAGAGATTTTTGTCTTACCATCAGAAAATTCTAGGTTCCCTAAATTAATTTCTTTTTCGCCCATAGCCCTAGCAATTTTGTCAGCACTACTCATAGTTTCACAAACCACAAAGACCTTATAAGAATCTGTCTTCCCACTCTTTAAAACATCAATTGCATCACTTGTATTTTTAGCAACTACCTTTGTATTTGCTGGTGTAGATAATAGTAAAGTTTCCTTGCGGATTTTATCATTTTGTAATGTATCACTTACAAGCAAAATTGAATCCGCTCCCAAAAAAGAGGTCCAAGATACAGCTACTTGCCCATGAATAAGTCTATAGTCTACCCTAATCAACTTAATCATTTCAATCACCTACCTTTAAAATTCATCAAATTCATCAATACTTTGACTTCTCTCGTTCATATAGATAATTCCTTTTTTTGCTTCAAATATAGTTTTTCCTACAATATCTTCAGCTTCATCATAATTTGTAAGTAAAAGCTGAATCACCATCGGTAAATTCACACCTGTAATTAAATGGATATTATCAAATTCAGACAGAAAAGAAGCTAATTTAGTATTTACACTTCCGCCAAAAATATCAGTTAAAATAAAGCAGTTCTGATTATTATTTTGAAAAATTATTTTTCTTACATCATCCATAAAATCCATTGTTTCATCAGTGTAAGCTGAAATACAATATAAATTTTCCTGTTCTCCCATTATATATTTTACTGTTTGATTAATCCCCTCAGACATCCAAGAATGAGTAACGACAATCACTAATGGCATATCATATTCACCTCTTATTAATATTTTTTATTATAATCTTTTCTCTAAATTTTTTTGTAAAAGGATTAATTTCTGAAATGTTTAATGACTCCCTTAGCATCGCACTTAATACTTGGAAAAAAATTACCGTTACTAATTGACTAAGCTCAGGAATAGCTGGCTTTGGCAATACAATGATATTTTTTCTAGAATAACTATTTCTATTATCAAATGTAATAAATATACTGTTCACAACAGTTTTTTCTAGAGCATCATTTATCGATTGAATCTTATTATCCGAATAAAAATGAGCAATTAAAAAAACAGAATGATTTAGTGATAATTGTAAAACAGGTCCATGTAAAAACTCTTCAATTTCATAATGCAAAGCAGGAACATGAATCGTTTCTTGCAATTTTAAGACAGCCTCTCTAGCCAATCCAAATTTCATATCCCTACCGCATATAACAGTCTTATCAATCATACACATAAAAAGTAAATTA
>CALVYD010000066.1 GCA_944371995.1 uncultured Bacilli bacterium | reverse complement strand
AATTCAAATAACGTAGATAATCCAAGTGTTACGAATGGAACTTTCTCTTCTCCCACACCATAATCAATCAGTAATCCGGCTGTACTTTCGAAATTTTGCTCTTTAAATTTCCAGTTAAAACACAAACCTCCTTTCTATCTTATAATAACAAATGAACAGCTGAAATAGTATTGATAGAAGCTCCCCCATGAGATATAACAATATACACTGGATTATTAAAGCAAACTAGCTTATGATACAAAATACTTTCAGAGGTTACAACCAAAAAAAGGAACTTTCAATAGCTTTTAAATTACTTGCTTAGCCAATAAAGCTGTATTATAAGACGAACCTAAAGCAACAAAAATGATGCATATCAACCATCAAAAAATACCACCTTGTTACATTTAAAATTATCTTCAATGAAATTAATATTCAAATTGTCTATAATATCTTCTTGAATCTAAATCATGATTGGTAATAGCCTCGAACTGATAACACAAACGCCCTCTTGTAATATTATTGAAAATGATAGGTGACAAAATATATCTAAATTCTTCATCAATATTTTCTAAGATAAAATCTTTAGTATCTATAACGACTACATTATTTAAATTTAATTTTTTCAAAAACCTTTCAACTCGATTATCTAGTTCTCTAAACTCATCTTCACCTTTTACTAAATAAATTGGAAAACTATCATCTACTAATTCTAAAGGTCCATGAAAGAAATCTGCAGAATGAACCGCTCGAGTCTTCATCCACTGCATTTCTTCTAGAATACATGTTGTAAACAACTCAATTTCTCCCCAAACAACGCCAGAACCTATCCACATTTGGTATGGAACCAAAGCATATCTATCTGCTATAGATTTAGCAATTGGATTATATTCTTTTCTCCATCTAGCCAAATTATCATGTAAATAGTACATTTGATCCGCAAATCTTTCATATTCCGGAAATGAACCTACTTTATAAAGCAAATATGTTGCGAATAAATAAAGTTTCAAATAAGTATTCTCCATACCAGGTATATCACTAACAACGGTATATGTTGAAGCATTTGCTAAAGGATTGTCATTCTCTCCAGTAAAAGAAATAACTCTTGCACCAACAGATTTACACCAGCTAGCAAAATTAACCGTTTCTATGGTATCTCCAGATTTAGAACCAGTCACAACTATTGTTTTGTCATTAATATTTTTAGGCTTTTTAATTAATCCTTCCGCTGCATTTACAAGCTTCACATCTATATCAGAGTATTTTTTTAAGATATCTTTTACTGATTTCATCTCAAAAATTGTTCCGCCAACCCCAGTTAAGATAACGTTTTCAAAATCAACTTCAAAAACTTTATTTACTACTTTCTCAATCGTATCACGAAGTTGATATGTAGCTTTACCATCTTGCATAAATTTTTCAACATCAAATTTTAACATAGTATTTCACTCCAATTTTATTGCCCAGGCTTTATAGTTCCATTATAACCACTTATTAAGTGGTTGTCAATATAATCTTTGATAATCTACAAAAAAGCGAGTCATATACGCTTAGATATAGTTTATTTTAATAATTTTCGTCCTTTGATGCTCAACCAATATAATTTTGGTATAACTTTTAAGAATTATTTTTATTTAATATTTTTTTAAATTTGACAAACCTTTTTATTATTAGCTAAAATTAAATGTCAGAAACTTTTAAACGAAATAAAGGTGATAGTAAATATGTATACTGAACAACTATTGTTGGAAAACACTATTAAGGCATTTATCCAACAAAATAAGATTGAACCTTTTTCAAAATTCCCATCAGAACGTACACTATCGGATGAACTAGGCGTTTCCCGTCTTCAAGTTCGTCGTATTTTACAATCCCTAGTTGATCAAGGAATTCTAATCGTAAAAAAAAATAGTGGGTATTATCTAGCTCCCCCAAAAATTTCTGTTTTACTTAATAGCAGAAATTCTTACTTTAACCCAATTTGTAATAATGAAAAAAAATTCACAAGATTTATCACTATTAACAAGTTGCAATTTAATAATAAAATAGCTAACATTTTAGATTGTAAACAGAATACAGGTATTGAACTAATTGGATTGCAAATACAAAACAACATTCCTTATGGAGTTATATTTTCATACTTTGGCGATTACGAAAACGTTTCAAACAACGGAAATATTTTTATAAAAAGAAACTTATTTGATACCTTTGCTTTACACGGTAATCCAATTGCTCATATGACAGAAGAATTATCTACCAAAAACAGTAGTAAATTTGAAGAAATCTTATTGAATTTGCCACCAGATAGCAAACTAACAAAACATGAAATATACTGTTACAACGAGCAAGGTCTCTGTATATTATACCAAGTTATTTTATATCCAATTTTTTTAGTCGAATTTAAAGGATGGTCATTATGAATCGTAAATCCGTTCATTCAAATACACTTATCGAAAAATATATCCTAGAACAAATTGATAATGGAACATTCTCACCTGGTAAAGCCATTCCAAGCGAACGAGAATTAGCGAAAGAATTAGATGTAACTAGAAACACTATTAAAAAAGCAATTTCAAATCTAGTGGATAGTGGGCAACTTATCACGCGACAAGGAAGCGGTACCTATGTAAAAAAATTCGATTCTTCCATCTTTCTTGGAAATATTCACAACAATAAGCAAAGTGGTATGAACGAATTGATTCGACTTACAGGTAAAATTCCTAGCAATAAAGTCATAGATGCTACAGTCATTTCTTCCGATACAATTATCGATGCAAATTTAGCATTAAATAATACAGAAAAAGTTTTTTCACTAGCTAGAGTACGTTACTCAGATAATGTAATTTATGCCTTTGAACACTCAATGATTCCGATAAAATTTTTTCCAACCATTACATCTATGGACTTTTCTCAAATCTCGCTTTATAACTTTATGGAGGAAAACGGGCATAAAGTCACAACAGTTTCCCGCACTTTATCTTTAATTAAATCAAACGAAATTATCTCAAAATATTTGCAAATCCCCCTTGAAACCGTTATTTATGAATTCACTTTTATAGGTACAGATGCTGATTCAAATATTGTGGAATATACAAAATCTTATATGAGAATGGATCAAGTTCTTTTTTCAACTCAAATCTAACAAATCAAAATCATGAATACATCTCTTAGTTACCCTTCAATCGTAAGCGTAGGATAGGATGGTGGGTGTACGCCAAATAGCCTGATATGCTATAATTTTTTCAAATTGAATAGCATTCAGGCTTCTTT
>CALVYD010000065.1 GCA_944371995.1 uncultured Bacilli bacterium | reverse complement strand
AATACATTTGTTCGTATGTCAACTATTTTTTATCAAGTTTTCAAATTTGCATTTTAAGGAGCAAATTCCTAATATATAAAAAATAATAAATCTATTATAAAATTTCAAACATTTTCCATTCATATCTTATATCTTCTGTACAATTAAAATTTTTCATGAATTAATATACAATCAGTTCTTTTAAAACAAACTCTACAATCTCATATTTTCCAAAATACAATCATCATATCAAAGTGAGAATAATAAATATTAACATTCGTACAAAGAAAATGAAGATTAAGATAAAGATAATTGATATTAGCAAACATAAACATGCTCCTATAATTCCATCAAACTTATGATATATCTTTATAACAAGAACTAATAACAAATATTCTATCCAAACAACAGGTATTAATATAATCCCATATACTAAAACAGCCCAGCTAAATAGTCCATGAAAAAGTAAATTCATACTATCATGTTGATTACTAGCACTAGGTATTGCATCCCAAGTAAACTTCATTTTTACATATAAGCATATATTTAGTAATAAAAGTATAATAGATAAAATAATAGCTACTTTTCTTAATGTTTTTTTACATTTCATACTATTTTGCATAGATCTACCACTTATCTTTCTTGCTTATCTATAAATATCGGTTTTGTTCTATCATCCAATTCAAAACTTTTATTATCTACTCTAATATAAGTAGAGCCTATTTTAGAATGTAGATAGGGAATAATATCTGGATCATAATTACAAATAGTATTAATAGCAAATATATGATGATTAAGAGAATTATTCATATACTCATCATCTTCATTACCTGCCATAAACCTCCAACCACTATCAGGCATATCCATACTAGGTTCTTCTCTATACATATATCCAACTTTATAGCCATCTTTTGTTATCTTATCTGATACAATACACCCTTCTCCATTAGGCTCATTCCAATCAATTAACTCTTTTACTTCTATTTTTATAAAGTCTTTTTCTTCCTTTTTATTATCCATATTTAACACTCCTATTATTTATAAATCAAAAACTATTACATCTATTCCTTAATTATGAAGCTTCTTCCATTTTCTAATTTTCCCTCTAAATTTTTAAAAGTTAGCAATAGTATTTAAATGTATTAGTCTGCACACACTAAATTCTTTACCATTTGTCTTAGCCAGTCTCGCCTACCTTCGTTAAATAAATCTTCATCAGATAAATTATTTATTAACTGAATAATACTATCTATTTTTTGATTAAAGTTATCAACTAATTCTTTTAAAGAAAACTTCTTATATCTATCATAAAAACTTTGATATAGCCAGTCTAAATCATTCCATTTCCATTCAGTAGCAAGAACTGTTTTTTGAATACCATTTTGTTCTTCCTCTTCCCAAGACAAAACTAAATCCATCCAACCAATACAAAACACTAACATTTGATAAGGGCTATATTCTATTTCTTCATAAAATGTATTCATACCTTCATCTTTTATATCATAATATTCTCTTATAAATAAATCAGCATTACTTTTAATTGCATCTATCAATTCTAATTTATTATTATATTTCATAGTTTCATCCTTTTCCATTTGATAAATTGTAATCAATAAAATCTTATTTTAGTTTTATTTATTCTTGTTTTTCTTTAACACATGATATAATCTCTTCTGCAATTTCTGACGGCTGTCTGTCATTTTCATATATAATCATAGTTGCTAACTCTTTATTGCAAGGGCTTTCTAAAAACTTTTTATTATCTCTAGTATCTCCAGTAGACCTATTTTTCATGATATCTAAAGCTCTTTTTTCATCTTCACATGGAAGTAATAAAATAATATTTTTAAAAGGCTCTAACATTGATTTCACTTCTTCAAATATCAAAGTATCATCATATACAGAGTGTCCTGCTCCAAAATCTACAATTCCATACATATTATTCTCTTGTGCTTGCTTTAATACTTTTGAAATCATATAGCAATTAAATTCATCCACACTCTTAAATTTACTTTTAAGTCCTGTATTCCTAGCTTTATTTGCAATTTGATCTAAACATAATCTTGGCATATTAGTTATTTTATGAAGTTCTTCAGCAACAGTTGATTTTCCTGCTCCAGAAGGGCCTATTAAAATTATACTTTCATTATATAATTTTTTATTCATTTAATTCTATCTCCTTACAAAGTTCTATTTTTCTAATTTTAAAACTAATGTTTTTATACCTTGTTGATTCTCTTGTTTTATAATATTTTGACTTTTATTATCTGACATTAAGACAAGTTCTGTTAAGTTCATATCTTTAGAATATTGAATTTTGTATAAATCTTGTACTGGTACTACTCTAGTTTCCTTCCAACTATAAATAACTTCATTATTTAAAAAAGAAAAACTTGAACATGTGATATAAGAATAAGTATCATCTTCTATATGTCCTGAAAATTTAATAATTTTATTATATTTATTTTCTTTTATCTCATCAAATAATATGGCATCTATCTGCTCATATTTTATACCATCTGAATGATATCTATAAATACTCCACCACTTACCTGTACTCATCTTTAAATATATTATTCTTATTAATTCATTTTCAGATGATATATTAACCTCGCCATTATCTGCTTTTATATCTTCATTTACTATTTCCCATTTTTCAAATTGTCTTAAATATTCTATGACAGGTGGAAAATCTAATAAAGAAGTATCTAATTTTTTTATTACTTGTATCATAAAACTCTACTAAACCTTTCTAACAATAGCCATCTCCTATAATCTTCAATGATATCATTTCATAACTTATCTTATAAATAAACCTTCTTACTTTTTTAATAATACTTTACTAAAAAATATTTAGTAAGCTTAGGATTATTCTTATTCTCTCGAATAAACTCCACTTG
>CALVYD010000064.1 GCA_944371995.1 uncultured Bacilli bacterium | reverse complement strand
TTTTTTCGATATATTCGTTTTTTTATAAGAATTTGTTCTTTTTTCGACATAAATAGACTATATTACAAAACTGTCATTTCTTCTTTTTTAAAAATGTGATATATTTATGATGTTGTAAGGTGATGTTATGAAGAAAGAAAGAGTTGTTGCAGATATTAAACAAGGTTTAACATTAAAACAAGTAGAAGAACGTATTAGAGATGGACTTGTTAATTATAATACGGAGTCTAATACGAAGACTGTAAAGCAAATTATTAAAGAAAATGTTTGTACCTTATTTAATATTATTAATATTATTTTAGCTGTTGCCGTTATATGTGTTGGATCTTTTAAAAATCTGACTTTTATGATTATTATTATTCTAAATACTTTAATTAGTATTGTCCAGGAACTTAGAAGTAAAAAGACATTAGATAAATTGCAAGTATTAGCTAGTTCTAAAGTAGCAGTTATTCGTGATGGCGAAAAACAGTTTATTGATATTAATGAAATTGTATTAGATGATATTTTATCTTTTTCCATGGGAAATCAAGTGGTTGTTGATAGTTTGGTTCGTGATGGAGAAGTAGAAGTTGATGAGTCTTTTATTACTGGCGAAGCTGAAACAGTTTTTAAGAAGAAAGGAGATATGTTAATTTCTGGTAGTTTTATTGTTAGTGGTAAGGCTATTTGTCAGGTAGTTCATATTGGTCTTGATAATTATACTGCAAAACTTTCTAGTGATACTAAATATATTAAACCAATTTCTTCTGAAATTATGCGCAGTTTGAATAAGATAGTGTCTACTATTTCTTTTTTGATTGTTCCTGTTGGAATTTTACTTTTTACAAGGCAAATGTATTTGGATGGAAATACAGTGTCACAAGCTATTGTTAGTACTGTAGCTGCTTTAATTGGTATGATTCCAGAAGGATTAGTTTTACTTACTAGTACTGTTTTAGCTATTAGTGTTATTCGTTTATCTAAAAGAAAGGTATTAGTACAAGATTTATATTGTATTGAGACGCTTGCTCGTGTTGATACTATTTGTTTGGATAAGACAGGAACGATTACCGAAGGAAAGATGGAGGTTGTTAATTATATATTAAAAGATGAACATTATTCTATAGAAGAGATTATTTCTAATTTGAATTATTCGTTAGATGAAGCTAATCCTACGGCTATGGCTTTAAAAGATAAATTTGGAAAGTATTCTACTTTTCATCTAAAAGAAGTGATACCTTTTTCTTCTAGTAAAAAGTATTCTGGTGCTATCTATGAAGAAGGTTGCTATTTTACAGGTGCACCTGAGTTTTTATTAAAAGAAGATATAAAAAAATATAAAGATGAAATTGACTTATATGCTAAAGATTATCGTGTTTTAGTATTAGTAAAAGCTAGTGATAAAAAATTAGAAAATCTTGTTGTTATCGGATATTTGTTGTTACAAGATAAAATTCGTAAAGAGGCACCTGATACTCTTCGATATTTTAAAGAACAAGGTGTTAAAATCAAAATTATTTCAGGAGATAATCCAGATACCGTTTATGGTATTGCTATTCGTGCTGGACTTTCTAAAAATTCTAGAAAGATTGATGCTAGTACTTTAAAGACAGATAAAGATATTTTGGATGCTGTAGATCATTATGATATTTTTGGTAGAGTAACACCAGAGCAGAAGAAAAAATTTATTTTAGCGTTGCAGCGACTAGGACATACCGTTGCAATGACTGGTGATGGTGTGAATGATGTTTTAGCATTAAAAGAGGCAGATTGTTCTATTGCTATGGCCAATGGTAGTGATGCTAGTAAAAATGTTAGTCAGTTAGTACTTTTAGATTCTAATTTTTCTTCGATGCCACATGTTGTTGCAGAGGGTAGGAGAACCATTAATAATATTGAACGTAGTGCTTCTTTGTTTTTAGTAAAGACCATTTACGCAACTTTACTTGCTATTATTTTTATTTTTGTTGAGATGCCATATCCGTTTATTCCTATTCAATTAACGTTAGCAAGTGTTGTTACGATTGGTATTCCTTCTTTTGTGTTAGCTTTGCAGCCTAATCATAATTTGGTTCAGAAGGGATTTTTAAAAAATGTATTAAAAAGGGCATTTCCTCCAGCGATTACTATTGTTTTAAATATTTTAGTTGTTTTTATTGCTAGTAATTTATTTAATTTTAGTTATGAGCAAACATCTACTTTATCTGTTGCAGTTACTGGATATACTTCTTTCATTTTACTTTATAAGACATGTTTACCACTTAATCCATTGCGAACAGTTTTATTTATTACTATGTTTATTGCTTTTGTCTTTGGATTTTCCTTAAGAAGTTTGTTTTCATTTGCTCATTTTGATGGCATTATGATTTTTGTTACAGTTTTTTGTATTGTTATGTCACATCAGTTATATACGATGATAGAGCGTTTGGAGAATAGGGTTTTTGATTATTTAGTGAAAAAAAAGTAACTATTCAGACTATGAAAAAAATAAAGTGTAAAAAGTAGTGTCAACGATACTGCTTTTTTCGTTTATATATGAG
>CALVYD010000063.1 GCA_944371995.1 uncultured Bacilli bacterium | reverse complement strand
CAAGTGGAGTTTATTCGAGAGAATAAGAATAATCCTAAGCTTACTAAATATTTTTTAGTAAAGTATTATTAAAAAAGGTAAGAAGTTTTAATGATGAAAAATAAGATAATGGTTATTATATTTATTGTTTTGCTAATAACAATTTTATTCGTTATCTATTTCCTATACTTGTTTAATTTTCTACCACATAAAATGTATAGTAATAGAGACTTTCATATCGAAACTTATATCAGCAATGTAGATAAAGATTATGATGGAGTTGATGATCAAACCGATATTTTAAATAGTGTTAGGGATTATATCGCAACAAATCCTAAATATAAAAGTAAATATTACGCTACAGGTTATCCTAATGATCGATATGGTGTTTGTACCGATGTTGTTCTTTTTGGACTAAAAGGCGCTGGATATGATTTAATGGAATTAGTGAATCAGGATATTAAAGAAAACCGTAGTGATTATAATATCGATACGATTGATAAAAATATCGATTTTAGAAGAGTTCGTAATTTAAAAGTTTATTTTGACAATCATGCGATTTCTCTTACTACTAATATATATGATATTGCTAAATGGCAAGGTGGAGATATTGTTATTTTTAATAATCATATTGGAATTATTTCAGATAATAGGAATAAAAAAGGAATTTCTTTTGTTATTCACCATGCAAATCCATATCAAAAATATTACGAAGAGGACATTTTAGAGTTAAGAGATGATATCATTGGGCATTATAGAGTGAGTTAGGGCATCATTGTTTGAAAGAGAGGTAGGTATGAAATTATTTAATAAATTTCCCTTTATTGATAAACCTAATACAGCGACTTTTACTTGTGTACATGTAATTAATAAAGAAAAAAATATACTTTATGTTATTCATGATGAGGATGTTTTTTGGCAATTTTTGTGTGGTGATAATCATAGTGATGAGGAAGCAAGAATTGTTTCTTTAGAAGAAATATATATATAATAGATAAATCAATAGAAAGGTTAGTCAATTTAGATTACGGTCCAAGTGCTTATCGAAAAGATGAAACTAGTGATTGGATTAAAGGATAATAGCAATTTAAAATGGAGGGACTATGAAACGGAAGAAAAAGGTAATAATTATTGGTATTGGAATAATAGTGTTATTGTCTAGTATTTTATCTATTGTGATATATAATGCTAACTATAACAGCATTGATATTCAACAAGCGAATAAAGGCTGGACAATCTATGATAAAAGTATCACAAATATAAAAGAAAACATGAGTATTATTACAGAGGCGGATGGAGATTTTGAATGGGGAAGTTTAAAAGATTTTGAAATTGAAGATAAAGATTATGAGAAAACACTAAACTCTTTAGTAGCAAGTGTAAGAATGTGTTATTTAAGTTATACTGATGATGGTACTTTATATACTAATGCGAATCCTATAAGAGAATATAGAAACAAAAAAACTATAACTAAGACTGAGTTAAAAGAGTTAAATTATTCTATAGATAACGAAAAATGCTTTAATATGTTTACACAATATAATTCTCTATTTATTAGTCATAGTGAAGAGTTAACAAATGAAGTTTATAATATTACAAATAAAATTATAGATTTAAAAGCAAATGATTTATTTTCTAATCATGAGGCTACATATGAGGAATTGTTGTTGAGAAAAATTTTAGAAGTACACCTTGTGGAAGATGTTAGTGAATATTTAGTTAAAGAATATGATAGATTAAAATAGTATAATTGGTTTTGTAAAAATATGAAATCAAGGCAGAAAAATCTATAGTATGGATAAAAATTATCTTGATTGATTATATGTTATCAAATAAGGAAGAAAGTATGATATTAGGAAGGAAACGATGAAATTATGAAAATAGTAAGAGAAGAGATTGCTAAAAAGTCTCAGTATGCATCTACTAGTTCTGTTTTGGATTATTCTATGGATTTGAATGAGAAAAGTTTAGATTTTTGTATTAATACAATCACAGGTAGATATCCAGAAACAGGGTACTGCTCTAATTTAGAATGTGATGAGTTATGCTTTGTTCTAGAAGGAAAGGGAATAATATACAAAAAAGAAGAAGATATTATTCATTTTAAAAAGAATGATGTTGTTTTCATTCGTAGAAAAGATATTTATTATTGGGAAGGGAATTTTAAATTGGCGATTGTTTGTACGCCTGCTTGGAGTAGAAAACAATGTAAGTTATATAATGATTGATGATAGAAAGAAGGAACAAATTATATGAATGAGGTAATCAAAAATATAGTAGAAAGAAGAAGTGTTAAAAAATATAAAAATATTCCAGTCGAGGAGAATTTAATTGATGAAATTGTTATGGCGGGTACTTATGCACCATCTGGTATGAATAGACAATCTCCTATTATTTTAGCTATTACAAATCAAGAGGTAAGAGATAACATTGCAAGCATTAATGCAAAAATCATGGGAACGAATATAGATCCTTTTTATGGAGCTCCTGTAGTTTTAGTAGTTTTAGCAGATAAAGATTGTCCTACTCATGTTTATGATGGAAGCTTAGTAATGGAAAATATGATGTTAGCAGCTCATTCTCTAGGTTTAGGAAGTTGTTGGATACATAGAGCAAAAGAAACTTTTGAGACAGAAGAAGGAAGAGAAATATTAAAAAATCTTGGTATTGAAGGTGAGTATGAAGGTATTGCTAACTGTATTTTAGGTTATCCTGACGAAGTAAAAGAGGCTAGTCCAAGAAAAGAAAATTATATTTATAAAATAAAATAATATTATAAAGTCAGATTCAAGATTGTTTGACTTTTTTCATATATTAGGAATTTGCTCCTTAAAATGCAAATTTGAAAACTTGATAAAAAATAGTTGACATACGAACAAATGTATTATATAGTGTTCTCATCAGGAGGGGATATTATGTATAAATCTTATCGGTTTCGTTTGTATCCTACAACTAATC
>CALVYD010000062.1 GCA_944371995.1 uncultured Bacilli bacterium | reverse complement strand
AATGGCGACTTGCTAGGTCTTACCATACCGGCTTTCCAACCGGTTATATATTAAACACCGAACTGGCGCACTCCTAATAAAAAGAATGATACCAAAGGAGTGCTTATGCACGGTACCATCCTTTTTTTACTTAATTATTTAACGATGTAAGAACACCGGAAGTAAAACTTCACCAGAAAGGTAGGAATATAATTAGGTTATAATTGAGTTCACACTATCCTCAAATCACTGGTATAAGAGCTAACTACATTATGGTCTTTCTTTTGGTTTTAACAGATACACTTAAAATAAACTATTTTAATAAAAAAGTCAATAAAAATTCAAATAAAAACACCCTATTTATTTAATAAGGTGTTCTAAAATTAATTTAATTCTTCTTCAATTCTCATTAATTGATTATATTTACAAATACGATCTGTTCTAGACATAGAACCAGTCTTAATTTGACCTAAATCAAGTCCAACTGCTAAATCTGCAATCGTAGTATCCTCAGTTTCACCACTTCTATGAGAAATGATAGTTTTATAACCATGACTTTTAGCAAGTTCGATAGTTTCAATAGTTTCAGTAATAGTACCAATTTGATTAACTTTTAACAAAATAGCATTTCCTGCTTTATGATCAATTCCCATTTGAAGACATTTTTTATTAGTAACAAATAAGTCATCACCAACTAATTGAATCTTATCACCTAAGCGCTCTGTAATTTTACTAAATCCATCCCAGTCATTTTCATCTACTGGATCCTCAATAGAAATAATTGGATAAGTATTAACTAATTCTTCATAGAAATTAATTAATTCATCAGTTGTCAATTCTTTACCATCAACATGATATACTCCATCACTATAAAACTCGGAAGCAGCAACATCGATAGCAATCTTAACATCCTTACCAGGTTCATATCCTGCTTTATTAATAGCTTCAATAATTAAATCAAAACCTTCTTTATTAGAACCTAAATTTGGAGCGAATCCACCTTCATCTCCAACACCAGTAAAGTATCCTTTATCATTTAAAACTTTCTTTAAAGCGTGGAATACTTCTGCTCCAACACGAACTCTTTCGTGAATTGTATCTCTTTGTGGAATAATCATAAACTCTTGGAAATCCAAATTGTTATCAGCATGTGCTCCACCATTAATAATATTCATCATAGGAACTGGTAAAGTCTTACCATCACCAACATATTCATACAATTCTTTACCTTCATTAATAGCGCTGGCTTTTAAAGCAGCCATACTAACACCTAAAATAGCATTAGCGCCAAGTTTAGATTTGGTCTCAGTTCCATCCAATTCAATCATAGCATAATCAAGTGTTTTTTGATCTGCTGCATCCATACCAATTACTTTATCACGAATAACAGTATTAACATTTTTAACAGCATTTAAAACACCTTTACCATTATAACGACTTCCACCATCACGCATCTCTAAAGCTTCTCTTTCTCCAGTAGATGCTCCACTTGGTACAGCGGCACGTCCTCTAACACCATTTTCTAAAATAACGTCTACTTCAACAGTAGGATTACCACGAGAATCTAATATTTCTCTAGCTTTTACGTCTTTAATTTTCACAAACATCATCCTTTCACAATACCTATTATATCACGAATTACTATCTAACACATCTTTTTTTAAATCGAAAACATATTTTTTAAACTCTGCACCACGAATCTCACATTCCTTATACTGATCCCAGGAAGCAGAAGCAGGACTTAATAAGATAACATCACCTGGACTAGATTCCTGATAACATTTCTGAAATCCATCTTTTAAAAACTCATAACTGTAAGTAGGAATGCCTACGCTCTTTCCAAAATCAACCACTCTATCACGACATTCTCCAATAGCGACAATACATTTAACATGATTCATATAAGGAGATAATAGAGAAAAATCTTGTCCACGTTCTAATCCACCTAAAATTAAAATAGTAGGACAATCAAAAGAAGATAAAGCAATTTGCGTACATTTTATATTAGTAGCCTCTGTATCATTATAAAACTTACGACCATAAACTGTATCTACATACTCTAAACGATGCTCAACACCTCTAAAATTATGTACAACATCTAAAATAATATCATTAGAAATACCAAGTTCCTTAGCTACCATAATCGCAGCCATAACATTTTCTACATTGTGAAGGCCAGCTATAAAAATGTCATCACGACTCAAAATTTTTTCTCCATAATAATAAATATCTCTACCTTCTAAATAACAACCACTTATAGAATGTTTACTGGAAAAATATTTAGTAGTAGATAAAATATTTTTAGTCTCTTCTATTACATCCCCATTTTCAATATTTAATATCGCAATATCATCTTTCGTCTGATTTTTAAACAATTTAGCTTTCACTTTTTTGTATGCTTCGTAAGAGCCAAAAAAATCAATATGAGCAGGACTTAAATTCGTCATAACTGCAATAGATGGATGAAATGTAGATAAATTTTCAAGTTGCTGACAAGAAACCTCCATAACAACAGTATCTCCTTCTTTTAAATCATTTAAGATACTAGATAAGGGATACCCTATATTTCCAGCAAGAAAAGCCCTATCTCCTAATGCTTTCTTTACGATTTCATAAGTCAAACTAGTAGTAGTAGTTTTACCATTTGTACCTGTTATCCCTACTAACGTAATATTTTTAGGAAATAAACGATAAGCCATTTCTACTTCATTAATAACTTCAATATTAAGTTCTTGCGCTTTTAACACATATTTATGATGAATAGGAACACCTGGATTTTTAATTAAATAGTCAAAAGAAGAATCTAATAAATCATCAGGATGAGATCCAAGAACAAATTGAACTCCTAACTCTTTTAATTCTTTTATTTTATCTTGATCTAACTCTTCTTCTTTTTTAGAATCATTTAAAATAATCTCATTACCTCTTGTTGCTAAAACTTTTGCTGCTTCATATCCGCTTCTAGCAAAACCTAAAATTAAAATTTTTTTATTTTCAAACATAATATCACCACTATAAGTATACTATAAAAGAATAAATTTGACCACTGAAAT
>CALVYD010000061.1 GCA_944371995.1 uncultured Bacilli bacterium | reverse complement strand
GAACTAATTTCTAGTCCTCTTACGTAGTTCATTTATCATAAGTTTTGGTTTCACCAACACTATTTGACATTGAACCACCAAAAGATTATAAATCAAAAAGAGGATATCATCATAAATATAATAAAACTAAATAGAAACAAAAAAATTCATAATTAATATGAATCTTTTTATAGTGAGCATAGCTCACTTTTTATTTTGTCCTAATAAAGAGAAAATTCCTTATTAGTAAAAAAACTAGTTTTCCGTTAGGTATTCTCCTTATTTATTCAGATACCTATTTACTACTAGTTCTTTTCTTTCTAACCAAAATATATAGTTAGGAAATTACTTTGTATTGTTTTTTGTTTTCTATTACATCTTTTCTAAATTCTTTATTTACTCTTATATTAAATTCCTGTTGTTCTTTTAATTTTTCTAATAACTCTTTTGGCAGTTTATTTCTTGCTTGCTTTATATTTTCTTCTAACTCTTCTTTTTCTTCATCTATCTTTATTTGTTCTTCTTTGGTGATAGCTTCTTTTTTACTTAAACTAGTATATCTTTCTATATTCTCTTGCATTAATTCGTATATTTTTATCATCTCATTATCAATTGATTGCCTGATGATTTCTAATACTTTTTGAATTACTTCTATCTCATCTAGGGATGTTATTTTGCTTATTTTTCTCCCGTTCATTAGTGAATCAAAGGCATTGACATATATATTGATTCTTTCGTTTTCTCCTATACTATAATCCGTATACCCTACATACTTTTTGTTTTTATTATCAAAAATAAAAAGGATATCATACTCTACTTGTTGTCCTTTTCTTTCTATTGTTAGTTTTCCGAGATTTTCTACCTCTTCCATGATGATCCTCCTTTATTTTACTTATCTTCTGAAAATACTACTTTTACGAACTCTTCTTCTTTTAGGGTTTGTCTTTGCGTTAACTTTAATGTATAAGTTATAGTTTGTTTTTTATCTTTTTCTAATCTTAGGTTTCCTATTTTTTTCTTTCCTTCTAATAATTCATAATTTTCTTCACTACTATATAGCTCTATATCAATATTACTATCTTTATCTGGTAAAGATACTTCAATCTTATATTTTTTTGACTCTTGATTTATATCATCATCTATATAATTTGTTACTTGAATTCGATATTCCTTACTTTGGTTTTTTCCAATATCATCCATACTAATTTCTATATCTACGCTCTTTTCTAGTTCTTCACTAGTTAATGGTACTTTAATATCATATTTATCTTTTTGATATTCAGCATTTTTATTAATCATTACAATTGCTAATATAAATACTACTACACATAGTATTAAAAATACTGTTAATAAAACTTTATTCGTTTGTTCTTGTTTTTTCAGTTCTAGTTCTTTTTTAGATACTTTTTTTCTTTTTTTTACTTTTGTCATAGCTTCCTCCTAATATATTTCACCCGTATAACTTTCTAATAATTCTTTACATTCTTGACTATTTATTTCTACTTTTTTTAGTAATTCATTATTACCTTTTAAAAACTCATAAATATCATTATCTTTAAATCCTATTTGGGAGGCATCTTTACGGGTGCTTCCGTAATATATTGTTTTTATGTTTGCCCAGATAATTGCTGATAGACACATTGGACAAGGTTCACAAGTACTGTATATTGTGCAATTACTTAAATCTTTTGTATTTAATTTTTGGCAAGCTTCTCTTATGGCATTTATTTCTGCATGTGCTGTTGGATCGTTTGTTTTTAAAACTGTATTATGTCCGGTTGCTACTACGTTTCCTGCCTCATCTGTAATCACAGCACCGAAAGGTCCACCTGCATTTTCATTTAATCCTTTTTTGGCTTCTATTATCGCTTCTTGTAAGTTCTTCATATACTTCTTATTTCTCCTAACTACTTAAACGCACCATTATTTCAGCAATTTTTTGCATAACTAAGTCTGATGGTGTTGATCCTACGGTACTAGCTAATACTGAATTAGATACATCTTCATTAATCGCTGTATCATTTGTAGTAGTACTAGTAATTTCTATGGTTCCATTCAATAATACTGTGTCATTTGCAGTGATGTCTAAACTGATTATTGTACTGCTGTCGTAAGAATTTCCTTGTTTTAAATTGGTGATTTGTGAATTATATCCAAAGTTTGCACTAAATTCTTCTGTCGTAATATTAGCAACTACATCATAGTTTGTACTTGTTTTATTGATAGAGAGATTACCAATATTGGTATTATTACCATCTGTTATTTTGATATCTATTTTATCACCATTTGTCGTAATATCTAGTTTTGTTACTAACTCATCCTTATTACGTATTTCTATTACTTTATTTTGTCCTTCGTAATATGTGATAGCATCATCATTACTTTTAATTTCATATTTTTTTATTTGTCCTATAAACTTATCAATATAAATATTTATTGTAACTGTACCTAGACTTGCTACATCTGATTTTGTTACTTTGGCTTTAGAAAAGTTTTTATCATAGCCTGTCATGATTTGATTTGCTTTACTATCTTTCTTTAATTCATCAATAATATTATTTAGAAACTCTACCATATCATCTTCTGTTAATGTAATTGTTATCTTTTTACTGTCTTTTTCATAAGTTTCTGACAAATATTCGTCTTTTATATTATTAGATGCTGCTTCCGTTATTTTTTCTATGATATATTCTGCATTTTCTTTGGTTGTGGTGGTTGAGTTTAAAGATTCAAAATATCCGTTGTTACCATTATTAATATAATTTTGTGTCAAACCATCAATATAATAATATTCTGTAGCATTATCTACTAAATATTTTACATTTGCTAGAGGCTCTCCAGATAATTTTGTATCATAATTTATTAACAATTTTTTATTTTGTTTGTCTTGAGTCATTGTTACTTGTGTTTCAGTATTACTTAAATTGCTTAATAGATTAGATACTACTTGATAGTCAGGACTTAGTGAAGATAGCGCTTGAAAATAATCACTTTGTAAATTTACTTTTATTGTGCTAGTTACTTTAAAATTTTCTTCTAATCCTGTATTTTTATTTGTACTATTTGCTAGTTCAATTACATTTTGACCTAATCCTTTTACTGCTTTTGTAGCAACATATTTAGCAGAGGAAAAATATGATAATACTATACCTGCTATTAATAAAATTAATGATATTATAAAAATTATTATTATTTTTTTAGTTCCTTGACTTTTACCTTTACTTTTCATATACGCACTCCTATTATGTATTCATTATATCAAATGAAAAAAAGAATGTCGATATTTTTATGAATAAAACATTTCAAATAAAAAGCACGTATTTTAAAAAATGAAGTGCACAGAAGTTGTGCACTAAGATTTATAACTGATATAATATCTTCCAAGCAATTTA
>CALVYD010000060.1 GCA_944371995.1 uncultured Bacilli bacterium | reverse complement strand
AGAAATGCAACTGCCGTATTGGATGGTGTAGTAGTATTAGCAAATGTCTATGGTAAATGTGACGCTGCATGTTTCGCTGTAGAACCAGGACGACAAAACAGTGTCATTTTACAACAAAATGGAACACCATGCTTTGAGCAACTAGACTGTAATGTAAGCCCTCACAGTAAATCCGTAGGAAAATGTTATTTCTCAAAGAAATGGCCATGTGGAGACCATCAATGGACTGCAGAAGACGATTACAGTCATGCAGCTGATGTTTCAGGAATTAAATCTATAGATAGACTTTCTTTTAAAGATCATGGTTGTCTAAATGAACGAAATCAAGGTGATTACTCTGAAACTCATTACCATGCAGTAGATAACGCTGGAAATGTTAGTGCTGATTTGAAAGTAACTATTCTAAATACTGCATTATACCCTGCAGCAGTATTAAATAAATATTATGAAGTTAGAGATTACGAATGGAAATTAAGAAGTGGAATGACGAGACCAGAAAGACAAGATAGTTCATGCTTTAGCTGATGCAATAGAAAGGGAAGTTCAATATGAAAAAGATAATTCGAGGATTAATAATAGTAGGAATTATAATGATAGTAAGTGGATTAATATACGGCTATCTAAATCAATCCCAATCAAAAGAAAAAAGTTCACCTCAAGGCTTTCAATTAGTAAATTCGAAAAAAGTAGAAATGTGCCAAGGAGAATGTGAACTTGAAGATACAGAATTCGCTACTTTGAAATTAGATACATCAATAAAAGAAGTAACAGAAAAAATTGATGAGATTAATAGCGAAACAAAAACATATTATGAAATAGCGAATTCTGCAATAAATAGCATTCCAGAGTGTGCAGAAGCAAGCAATCGATATAAACATCAATATTATATTCTGACAAATTACCAATTATATCAAAATGATGAAATAATCTCTATTGCAGTAAATAGAACAAAACGAAATGTATGCAACAGCACCTATGAAACACTTCCGTATTCCATCATAGTCTATGATAAAGAAAATAAAATAGAGCTTACACAACAAGATATTTTGAATAAAGCAGGATATACAGAAGAAACAGTAAATCAACTAATATTAAATTATATAGAAAATAATAATAATTCCAGTGATTACAAAATTAATATAGAAAATGTATTTACAGATGGATTGGCAACTTATAGCTTGTATTACAATGAACAAGGACAAATCATTTTAGCATTTCAAATTAGAAATGAGCAAACATTTAATTATCAAGAAATTATATTAGGTAATTAATAACATAAAAGTTATCTTCGTAGATAACTTTTTAATTTATAAGAACTTGTTTTGCTAAAATGCAAAAAACTTGAAAAAACACAATTAGCACACGTACAAACGAGAATATAAGACTGAGATACCTAGGAAGAAATATATCAAATTTTATTCAAGTATTAGAGAATGGTTTTGTCCTAAGGGTAAAACATATCGTGATAGAGATGATAATGCTAATTATAATATCATGTTTCAAGGGTGAAAGAAGTATATGAGGAGTTAAAGTAGTAGCAAGTAAGAGGCAAAAGAAAAACTACGGTAGCAACTATCTTCTGTTAAGCAATCGCAAAGTAAAGTTACTTAGTTTGAGAAGCAGGAAACTCAGAAAGTAACGACCAAGTTAAATTAAGTTTACTTACTTCTAAAGAAAATTAACATTTTTTTTAAATAAGAATCATAGTCTAAAATAGGTGATAAAATGAATCAAGATTTTTTTAATCCCGTGAATGATTATAGACTAAAGGCAATAAATCAAGATGGAATAGGTTGGAAATGTACAGATTTTCAAGTAACATTTCCACCACAACATCAAAATGTACAACCTGGAATGGAATACTTAATGATGCCAAAACCAGTTTTTGATAATCCAAATTATAAGGCAAGCGGGAAATTACTTGGTAAAGTAGTAATCATTACTGGAGGAGATTCAGGAATTGGTAGAGCGGTAGCTGTATTGTTTGCTAAAGAAGGAGCAAATCTAGTTATTGCCTATTTTAATGAAGACCAAGATGCTAATTATACAAAACAATATGTAGAGCGTCTTGGAGCAAAGTGCTTACTATTAAAAGGTGATATTAAGGATAGAAGTTTTTCTAAACAAATCATAAAAGAGACACTAAATACTTTTGGTAAAATTGATATTTTAATCAATAATGCTGGAGTACAATTCCAACAAAAAGAACTTACTCATATTACTGATGAACAATTTGACTATACGATAAAAACCAATGTCTATGGAATGTTTTATTTAACAAAAGAGGCACTACCATATCTACAATCAGGAGCATCTATTATTAATGTAACATCAATTACTACGTTTAAAGGAGAACCAGAACTAATTGATTATGTAACAAGTAAAGGAGCAATCGTTGGTTTTACAAGGTCACTCGCAACGAATCTAGCCAGTAAAAATATCAGAGTAAATGCAGTATCCCCTGGAGTCTTTTGGACACCTTTACAACCAGCTTGCTGGGAAGCATCAAAAATACCAACATTAGGTTCGGACTCTCCAATGAAAAGAGCAGGCGAAACTGTAGAAATTGCTCCTATTTTCTTATATCTAGCAAGTGATGACTCTACATACACAACAGGACAAGTTTTTCATATTAATGGTGGAGAATACAAAGGTTAAGGACGACAAGTCCTTATTTTTGTGATAAAATGAATAAAAAAGAAGTATCAAAATGCTAAATACATAAAGCACAAAAGAAGGGAAGTAAATATGAAAGTACTAAGTCTAACAGAGCCATATGCTACTTTAATCAAAGAAAAAACGAAAAGAATAGAAACGAGAAGTTGGAAAACCTCTTATAGAGGAGAACTATATATCCATGCAAGTAATACCAAGATTCCCAAGAAATATAGAGAAAATCAAGAATTGATGAGTCTAGTAAAAAATAAAGATTATCCTTATGGTCAAATTATTTGCAAAGCAAAATTAGTAGACTGTATAAAGATGACAAAAGACTGGATAGAAAAAATAAAAAAAGAAAATAAAAAGGAATATTTATCTGGTATCTATGAAGAAGGACGATACGCTTGGATACTAGAGGATATAGAAATATTAAATCATCCTATATATGCCAAAGGAAGTTTAAATGTTTGGACCTTTAATGAAGAAAGTATGAAAGGGCAATTAGAAGAAATTTTAAACAGAAATAAGACACTAATGGAAATACTAAAAAGATTAGAAAAATATCAAAAAGAAGATAGTAATTTTAAAAATTATTATGTTGGTGCAGGAGCAATCAATCAAACCGTTTTTAATTATTTTCACAGGTATCCTATAGATCAAAATATCTCAGACTATGATATTGTATATTATGATAAAGATACATCATACGAACAAGAAGATAAAATAATCAAAAAAATAGAAAGTAGTCTAAAAGATTTAAATATAAAAACAGATATTAAAAACGAGTGTCGTGTTCCCATCTGGAAAAAAGAAAAATACAATCAAGAAATCAAACCATATCTTTCAGTAGAAGATGCTATCTCTAGATGGATAACTACAATAACTTGTATTGGTGTAAGATTAGAAGAAGGCAAATTAAAGATTTATGCTCCCTATGGACTAGAAGACTTATTTAGTTTAATAATTAGACCAGTAAAAAAAGATGCAACC
>CALVYD010000059.1 GCA_944371995.1 uncultured Bacilli bacterium | reverse complement strand
ACTTCTTTTACTCCACTTCCTCCGGTATCTGCTGGATATAAATCTCGATATACTGGATATTTTGTCCATGTTCCTGATTTATATGTAGCACCAGTTGTTCCTTCTGTTAATTTATATCCTAATGTTGGTTTCGTTTTGTCTATATATTTGTTTACTGTACATGTATTTGTATTTCCTACTTTATCGGATATGGTTATTTCTCCGGTTTTTCCTTCGGTTGTGAATGTCTTATTAAATGATGCGGCGGTACAGCCACTTAGACTATCATTACATTCTTGACTGATATATCTATCTTTATTGGTCCAAGTCGTACTTGATCCTGATGCTGTTCCACAACTTGGTGCTGACTTATCTATATTATAAGTTGCTTCTGTTCCACATAACTGTTCATTTCCTACGGCATCATATACTCGTACTCCTACTTTTCTATACCCTTCAGAAGATATTGTTTTCTTTGTTACACTTGCTTTATTTTCTCCCCAGTCTGTCCAATCATTGTCTCCTACTTTCGTATACCAGATATATTTTGCTGTATCACTTGTAAATTTAAAGGTATAAGTAATATCTTTATTGGTCCAAGTTCCAGCTTTTGTTGATGATGTAATCGTTGGACATTTTGGTGGTGTCTTATCGATATATTTGTTTACTTCACACTGTGTTGTATTTCCAGCATTATCTTCTATTTCTATATTGTCTGTCTTTCCTTCAGTTGAAAATGTTACTTCAAAGGTATCTTGCTTACATTTACTATACTCTTCTTCTTTACATTTTACACTGATTGTTCTATCTTTATTTGTCCATTCTGTACTTTCTCCTGTTACTTTTCCACAAGTTGGTTTCTCTTTATCTAAGTATACATTTACCTTACATTCATTTGTATTTCCAGCATTATCTTTTATCGTAAAGGTATGCGTTGTCGTTGAAGTTGTGAACTTCTTACTATAACTTTCTTTTACACATCCACTTTCTCCATCACTACAATATTGCGTAATCGTAAAATCTGTATTCGTCCAGCTTGTCTTTTCTCCATCTACATTACTACAACTTGGTTTCGTATTGTCTATTTTATAGGTTCCAAATTGTTCTCCAGTTACTCTATCATTTCCTAATACATCCTGTACTCCATTCGCTGTCGTAGTTCGATATGGTTCTATTACTAAATAATATTCTCCTGTCACATCTACTACTTTTTTCTTTGGTATTTTATAACTTACTTTCGTTACTCCCTCTTTATTATTGTAGTTATGTGTATATTCTTTTCCTACCTTTACTCCAGCCGTATTTACCCAGTAATATTTAATACTTGTATTTTTATTTAGTCCACTTGCATCTGATACTTTAATCGTTACCGATAAATCTTCTGGCTTTACCCAGTCAGATTTTGATGACGGACTAGCTTCAATTATTGGTACTTCCGTATCTGGAGAGTTCGTACAAGTAAAGGTTGTATCTACTTCTTGTTTATAGACAACTTCGCCATCTTGCCTACAAATTAAGGCAACGTCATAACGATAATCATCGTTAATCTTTCTAATTCTAACATAACTTTCAGAATCGTTAGAACAAGTAATATCAGAATCACTAAAATCTTTGATAACATTACTTGATTTCAAAACAGAATATGGAATTGTTACACAACCAGAATTATTATTACCAAACATATCTCTGGCATTCGAATCCGTATATAGTTTAGCACCTCGTTCTATAGACATTTCATAAGCTTCATATTTTCTATTTTTGTTGGCCTGTTGAATCTTAGAAACTTGTGGCAATGCTAGTAGCAAAATAATTCCCAGAATAGCAATTACCGCAATTAATTCAATTAACGTAAACCCTTTTTTATTCTTTAACTTTTTTCCTATTCTCATATCCTATCACCATTATTTCTATTCTAATAAGATTGTAACCCTACCTCTCGGCATTTGTCAATGATTATCTAACAAAAACAAGATAGTTTTGTAGTTAGTAAATTATTTGTGTAAATCGTACTTATTTAACGTCACATTTTAATGTATAGGTGGCCTTATTTTCTAACTAAAACTAGGAATATGAGTCAAATAAAAAAGATAGATTGCAATATTTAAATCCATCTTATAGATCATTAAAATAATAATTTTATCTTCTTCTATATAATTTTCTACTTTTTTACTATGCTATAATAATTGATTTTAATATAAATACACCATCTTGTTTTACAAATGAATATGTCGTTACTGGTAATAGTGTTATATAATCATCAATGATAGATGATGGCATCATATTATCTGTTGCACTAATATCATATGTACCTATAGGATTGGTTTTGTTTTCATAATCCTGATATGTAGAATATAAAACATATGGAGATTGCTCTTTATCGATAACTAAATATTGTCGTTCTACATCAAAAGTATTTACTCCTTCTTCATAATTACTATATGATAACACCTCATAAGTAGAATTGCTATTATCACTGGTAGTTTTATTATAAGTATATTGTTTCTTTTTTGCGTCATATTTAGCGATTACTTTATCTGTTGACGGACTAATAATATCTTCATTTTCATAAGTTACATCATTACCAAAATAGGCTTTCAATATTTTTTCTAATCTTTCTTCTGTAAATGAAGTTGCATCTTCATTTACTAATGTTGATAATGCGAAGTTTAGTTTGTCTTGATTAGAAATACTATCCACATCAGTAATTGGAAGTTTATCCATAAAATATTTTTCTATTCTATTTGCTTTATCTAAAACATCTAACTTCGCTACATCTACTTGCTTATTGCTATTAGAATTTTCATCTTTTTGAAATGTTATAAAAACACCAACACCTATTAATACAACTGCTACTACAAGAAGTAATATTGAAATTTTTTTCATTATCTTAACACCTCTACACTTACTAAATTGTTATGAATTAAGTAGATTTAGAATTTTATTCATGCTAGTGCATTATAACATATTCATATTATTTAATCACAATATGCTATCCTACTCTACTTTATATTATATATTATAATATAGATAATTATAATTCACAATAGGTGAATCTGCAGTTTTTTATAATTTCATACCATTGGTAACCTATCTAACCAAAAGACTAATTATTTCTCGTTATTTAAATTTTGCTATTTTACTATAGAATTACTTTTAATACTTTTACATTATAAAAACAGATAGAACTACTATCTGCTTTATCATTTTTTTATTCGCTTTCTTTTACTGAAACAACATTTTTTCCTTTATAGTTTCCACATTTTGGACAAACTCTATGAGCTTTAATCATTTCTCCGCAATTAGGACATTTTACCATTCCAGGGATATCCATTGCATTGTGACTTCTTCTCATTCTTTTTCTTGTCTTTGAAACCTTACGAAAAGGAACAGCAAACATTTGAATATCTAATTTCATCATTTTATCACTCCTCTTTCATCTTATCTAATAACTCACTAAATGGGTTGTTATTGTTCGTAAGCTCATTTTCACTCACTAATTTCCATCCATCTCCGCGAAATTTGGAAAAGTCTGTCACTTTTGTAAATTGCAGAGGGACCTCTAGTACAATATTTTCCCATAAAAACGAAAATATATCAAGAGTATTTTCATTTTTTTTGCAATTTTCTTCTATTTTATCGTAACTATTCAGACTATGGCACGCAAAAGTAAAGAGTAATTATTTATAATTGCTCTTTTTAGTTTACAAATAACACT
>CALVYD010000058.1 GCA_944371995.1 uncultured Bacilli bacterium | reverse complement strand
CATATATAAACGAAAAAAGCAGTATCGTTGACACTACTTTTTACACTTTATTTTTTTCATAGTCTGAATAGTTACAGGAATGTTACAAGGAAAAAAGAGGCAAACTAAAAGAGAAGAGGAACATTCACGTAAAAAATTGTAAACTCGAAAAATACCTCTTGTCAATTGTAAAAAAACAAGATAAAATAAATATGACATAGTAGGAAAGGGAGCAATGTGATGTACTAGAAAATAAAAAACAAGTGGTGATAAAAAATGGCAATTAATACAGTAAACGTAGAAGCGGAACGAATTTATAAGAAAAAAGTTTTCTCAAAATTAGTAAAAATCGCGTTCTTACTATTAATTATATTTTTATCTATTGTTTATTTATTCTTGTATATCGTCTACGATGGTGGAAGGTTTACCGTATCTTTAGATAAAAATATGTCAAATAGAAAGAATGTATATTTATCAGAAGACGGGAAAAAGAAGTCTAAAACCAGGCAATTATCGGCAGACACCATAGATTATATGGATAACATTTCAATAAAATGGCTTCCTGAAAATATTGATACTGAAGCAACAGGTGCACATAATGGAGATAATTACATAGCTTATACATTTTATGTTGTAAACGCAGGAGAAGAAAAAGTGCATTATTGGTATGAAATCGATATCGATGATACAATAAAAAATGTAGATGAAGCAATTCGCATTATGATTTATCGAAATGGAGAACCTACAGTCTATGCCAAAAAAAGTAAGGTTACCAATAAAAAGGAACCAGGTACAAAGAAGTTTGTGTCAAAAGACATCGCTGTTTTGGAGCAAAGGAAAAACTTAAAACCAGGCAGCAAAGATCGCTTTACTATTGTTGTATGGATAGAAGGCGATGATCCAGAATGCAATAATGATCTACTAGGTGGAGAAATTAAAATGCATATGGATATCACAGAAGAACATATAGCAAAGAATTAATAAGGAGTGAGAAAAATGAAAAAAGAAGAAAAACAAAAGAAGAAAAAAAGAAAAATATTATTATCATTAATTATGATATTATTTGTAGGAGTAATCTTAACGGCATCAACTTATACATGGTTCACTGCCAATAGAACTGTTACAGTTGATCAATTAGATGTTAATGTTTCTACTTCTACAGGTTTACAAATATCAGTAGATGCTACTAACTGGAAAACATTAATTACAAAAGATGATATCTTAGGAGCACAAACAAATTATACTACTGCAGTAAACCAAGTACCAGCTGGACAAACAACACCAGTATCATCAATCGGAGAAGTAGATCCTGGTACAGGTTTTATAAAAATGTTTAAAGGAGAACTTGTTAACGATGAAGATTTAGGTCATTTAGTTTTATCTGCTAATCAATCAACAGAAACAAACGGAACAACTGGAGATTTTATTGCATTTGACTTATTCTTCCAAACAAATGAAGCTATGGAAATTCGCTTAACATCTAATTCAAATGTAGTTGCAGGAACAACAGATACATCAATTGAAAATGCTGCACGTGTTGCTTTTGTACCACAAGGTCATGCAGCTGCAGGAACTGCACCAGCTGAAATTCAAAAATTAAAAGCAGCTGATTCAAGTGAAGTAAAAATTTGGGAACCAAATTATGATGTTCATACAGCAGCAGCTGTAAATAATGCTTGGGATAGTTATCAATTAAGAACACAACAAACAGGAGCAACAAGATTAAAATATTATGGAGTAAAGGCAGATATTCCAGCTGGAGGAAAAATACCTGTTAACTCTCAAGATTCAACATATTTTGCTGATATGGACACAACATTATCAGATAGATTACTTTCAACACCTGAATCAGGAATTCCAACATCTGATTACTTAGAAGTATTAAACTTAGAAGCTGGAGTTACAAAAGTTAGAATTTATATGTGGGTAGAAGGACAAGATGTAGACTGTGAAAACTATGCATCAGGAGGAGACTTATCTTTCAACTTACAATTTAGTTCATTAGAAAATGCAGGATAAAAAAACAAGAAGGCCTTCTAAGAAGGTCTTTTATAATATTAGGAGGGTTTATGGATAATACAAAAGAAATATTAGTGCTGTACCAGCAAATAGAAAAGCATATTCGTTTTTTAGAAAGTAGTATCATAAGTGAGGAAGAACAAGATGACTAATGAATTACAAGAAAAGATAAAAAAAGAAATAGAAATAAATGAAAATCATATTAACAACTTTCCGTTAGAAACAGAAACAGGAACCAAAAAGATGAAAGAAAAATTTCATCGTAAAGCAGTGGAAGAACGAAATGCATATATAGAAAAAGAAATACCAAAATTCAAAGAATATCAAAAACAAGCATATAAAGAACTATATAGTTATGTACAAGCTAATACGCCAGAAGATAAAAGCAATCAATATAATGAAGAACAACAAAATCTAGAAGAATTGTTAAAAATACTCCCTTTAACAAACGATAAGATATCATTAGAAATGAAATTAGGATACGCTCATATCTTTTACGAATTATCAGAAGAAGCTGGTGCGTCACTAAAAGTAATTAATGCATGTCTTTTAGATTTTATTCAAAAGATGAAAGATGCACAAATAGAACTAACAATAAATAACTTTAATTATAGTCCTTTTACATTATCATATATGACCGCACTATTAACAAATAAAGGTCAAGAAAACTTTGATGATCTTATGCAAGAAAGTTTTAAAAGTATCTACTGGGAATGTCCTGAAATAATTATGCATTTAAAAAGGAATTTGCTATATCTAGTAAAGAAAAATTATCAAAAATTAAAAGAATACAACCATACCTTAGCAACGAAAGTAGTAACAGAGAAAAACTTAACTGTAAATTCAATTGAAAATGTCTATCAAAATGCAAGAAACGAACTAGAAATAAAGAAAGCAAAAGATGAGTATAATAATATTCAATTGTTTTTAAATAAAAATAAAAATATAGATGACTACATAGAAGGTTCTCCGTTACGAAATAAAAGTTTTAATCATCTAGTAATCAAAGAAACCTATCATGACTTAACAGAAGAAGAAAAAGAGGTTTTTGACAGAGAAATAATTAATTTAGGAAAACATTTACAAGTATTAAAAGAGTATTATCGCTATGAAAGTATTGTAAAAGATTTAATTGATAGATTTAAGAAAAAAGAAGAGTCAAAAACAAAATATGTAACGAAACAAAAAGAGATAGAAACAGAAGAAAAAACCAGAGAAAAATTATACAAAGAGTATCAAAAAGCAAATGGTATTGGTTTATTTGCTAGAAAAAATGAAACAAAACAAGCCGAAATCAAAGTAAAAATGAAAGAACAAATCAATAAATTAGATAAATTATATCAAGAACTAGAAGAGTTAGAAATAGACATTAAAATTGCCGAAAATCTAACAGAAGGAAGCAGTATATATGATGCTTTAATTGCCAGTCTAAGTTCTTATACCTATATTGAAAAAGTAATGATAGAAAAATTTAAAGATATAGACGTAGATTTTAACTTGAGTAATTATGTAAAAGAGTATTTAGAATTTATATATAATCCAAATGCAGATTTCTTAAGAAAAATAACAGTATTATTAGATTATGATATAGCAAGAGTAATCTCTGAAAAATATGAATTATTAGGAATTCATCTAGATAAAGAAGAAATAAGTCCTGATTCAATTGATAGTGAAATACAAACAGTAAATGTTGTAACATTAGTAAATAATATCAAGGCATCAAATATGTCGATTGATCAAATGAAATTAATTTGTGACATCAATAAAATAGATTATAAATTAGAAGAAGAAATACTATAAAAAACTATTTTACGTTGAATCAATCTAAAGTGCACAAATAAGTGCAATTTAAAGTTAAATGTGTATTTTTAAAAGAAAATGCACATTT
>CALVYD010000057.1 GCA_944371995.1 uncultured Bacilli bacterium | reverse complement strand
ACCAAATGGTAGCTGCCAGTGTCAAGCCTTATAGGCTTCAGAGAAAAACCACCCTTTTTAAGGGTGGATTTTTACTTGTGATTGTTTTGTAGTGTTTAAACTATAAGACGAAGAGTAGGACTAAATTTATATGATAGATTTACTAGCTTATCTTATCCAGACTATTTGAATCTTATATCTATGTCTAAAGTAAATAATGTGAATTTGCTTGTTCAAAGATATCTTCATAAAAAGTTAATTCAGTCTTCTAACTGTTTTTTGTATGAATAAAATTTTTCAGGGTATGTTATTACTGGTGATATTATGTTTTGGAGTGTAAATTTTCCATCAATTCCTGTTTTAAAGCCAGTAGATAATATACTTGATGTTGGTATTATTGGAGGAGGGATTACTGGACTTTCTACTGCGTATTATTTGGAAGATACTAATTTAAAACTTGCTTTATTTGATAAGGGTTCTATTGGTCAAGGTGTGACTAGTAAGACTACAGCTAAAATTACCTATTTACAAGGTGATATTTATCAAAAGTTAGGATCTAGAGCAAAAGAGTACTATCTATCTCAAAAGCAAGCTATTTCAGAGTTATTACGTATTATTGAAAAGGAACATATTTCTTGTGATTTGGAGCAAGTTAGTTCTATTATTTTTACTTTGGATGATGGAAATGTTTCAAAAATTAAACGTGAAAAAGAGTTGTTAGATAGTTTTTCTGCTCATCCTTTTGATGTATTTGATGCTAGTATTAAAGCAGGCATTGGTGTTTCTGATACATATATTTTTCATCCATTGAAATATTTATCTGGTTTATCTAGGTTATTATTTTCTAATGTGATGTTTTATGAAAATACTTTGGTTCAAAATATCAAGAGAGAAAATGATTATTATCTTTTACAGACTACTCTAGGAGATTTTAAGGTAAGAAATGTTGTTATTGCTTGTCACTATCCATTCTTTCTATATCCTAATTTTTTTCCGTTAAAGACATATATACAGAGAGAATATGTGAATGTAGCTAATGTTAAGAAGCATGAAGCTTACTCAGCTATTAATATTGATTCTTGTCTTCATTCTATTCGCTACTATAAAGATTATCTTATTTATGGTTCTAATCGTCATAAGCTTACTAGTAAGATTGATTATGGTAAGAGTTATGAGAAGAGTAGGGACGACTTTAAGAAATATTTTCATAGTTCTCCAGAGTATACTTGGATGAATCAAGATATTGTTAGTCATGATTTATTGCCTTTTATTGGTGAAGTTTCTCCTCATCTATTTTTAGGTACTGCTTATCGTGGCTGGGGAATTACGAATGGAACACTTGCAGGGAAGATTTTATCTGATTTAATTTTGCATAAAAGAAGTGAGTTTTCTTCTTTATTTTCTCCTTGTCGGATGAGTGTTTCTTTGTTTGCTAATTCTTTTTTAGGAACTTTTCATTATATGAAAGTATATGCTGAGGCTCTATGGAAGAAAAATAATCCAACTTATATTCGAATTAATGGAGTGATTTATGCAATTTATAAAGATAAGGAACATAATATTCATAAGATTCGTTTGTTATGTCCTCATATGAAATGTAATTTAGTTTTTAATTCGTTTGATGAGACATGGGATTGTCCTTGTCATGGTTCTAGATTTGATTTGGATGGTAAATTGATAGAAGGACCTGCTAAAGAGGACTTAAAAACTAGTATATAGTTTCTTCTTTCGGACATACTAATAGCGAGGTGAAGAAAATGAATAAACAATGTGAATTAATTGAAAAAATTTATAAGGATGCTGCCATGGGAAGATTTTCTACTCATAAGTTGTTAGATAGTCTAAAGGGTAGAGATAATAAGATTACCGGTGATGTAGAAAGTATTTTTGAAGGATATTCATCTTTTGAAGAGAAAGCAAAAGAGGAATTACTTGCTTGTGATATGACTCCTGAAGAGGAAGGCAGTATTACAAAGATGATGTCTTCCATGGGAATTTTTAAAGAAGTTATCTCAGATAATAGTGATGCAGCAATTGCTGATTTGTTAATTCAAGGATTATCCATGGGTGTAATTGAGATGGAGAAACGTATTAAAGGTGCTAGTGACGATATTAATAAAGAGCATTTAAAACTAGCAAAGGATTTTAAAAAGTTTCAAGAGAAATCTCAAAAGACTATGGAAAAATATTTATAAGAGAATTTAGTTCTCTTTTTTGTTTAAAAAACGTTTTTTGTTACAGACTATTATTGGGAGGAATTTTATGAATAATATACAATATATGGAAGTCCCTAGTAATATTCTTACGGACAAAGATTTAGATTATTTATCTGATATGTTTGCATGGAATTATGGAGCATATAAGAAAATGAAGAATTCAGTAGGTCAAGTTACTGATCAAGAAATTGTTACAGTGATGGATAAAGCAGCCAGTATTTTTGATCAAAATTTGAATACAGTATTATCTATTTTAGGAGGTGTTTCTAATGAATAATCAGATTACTAATCCCAAAGTAGAAGTTCCTACAGGAATTACATGTAATGATAAAGATTATCTTAATTCACTACTTTCTTGTTTAAAAGAAATGTCTAAAAATTATGTTATGGCTATGACAGAAGCTAGTAATGAGTGTTTATATGAGAAACATAAACAAGTATTTTTGTCATTAATTGCATTGCAAAGAGAAGTTTATGAGTTGATGTTTCGTAAAGGTTGGTATGCTTTAGAAAAAGCTGATAATCAAAAGATTAGTCAAAAATTACAGATGCTAACTCAAGAATATCAAGATTTAAATGCTTAATTTAAGAGGAACAAGCGTTCTTCTTTTTTCTTTGATGATTTTCACAGTATATTAATTTTAAATTTGGTTATTTTATAAATAGGTGATGATTTTTGACAAAGTTTTCCAAATATGTTATAGTATACTCTATCTCAGGGGGAGATTATACATGAATACAGAAAAATTACCGTCGAAGAGAAAATTATTTGTAACGACGATGCTTATTTTTATTAGTTTAATGATTTGTTATTTTTATGAATATCATAGGATTTATAGTAGTATAGATGTTACTGTATCTAAGACTGCTACTGTTGAATATGGTAGTCCTAATTATGATATTCGTAGTGTTGTAGATTCTGTGGATGGAGAGATTGTTTCTATTAAAAAAGATATTGACACTACAAAAGTAGGGCCACAAGAGATTGTTGTTGAAGTTGAGAAGAATCAAATTGTAAAAGAAGTACCTATTATTGTAGAAGTGAAAGATACCATTGCTCCAGAAATTCAGTTGAGGGAAGAGACTATTTCTTTAACTGAGGGAGATAGTTTTGATGCTTTAAGTAATTTGGAGTCTGTTTACGATAAAGTAGATGGAGAAATTACTTATCAGCAAAAAGAGAATCTTAACTTGGATGATGATACTAATTACTATACGATAGATAGTAATGTGGATAGTAATGTTCCAGGTACTTATGAAGTTAAGGTTACAGCTGTTGATAAATATGGTAATGAGTCTTTTGTTACTTATTCTGTAGAAGTTGCGGCTAAACCAGAGGAAGTTGTACCGGCAGTTGAAATACCAGTTTATCAAGATAGTTATCTTCCTACTGGTGATATGTCATCTTTAGTACAACTTGCGTATTCTTTGATTGGTAGTCCTTATGTTGCTGGGGGAAATAGTCCTTTAGGCTTTGACTGTAGTGGTTTTGTTCAATATTTATATAGTAGAGTTGGAATTTCTATTAGTAGAAGTACTTCTACTCAAATTCATGATGGTGTTGCGGTTAGTTATGAAAATGCACAACCTGGGGATATTTTACTTTGGGGATATAGTGCTGGTG
The DNA here is from genome assembly GCA_944371995.1 of uncultured Bacilli bacterium. Taxonomy (GTDB): domain Bacteria; phylum Bacillota_I; class Bacilli_A; order RF39; family UBA660; genus Faecimonas. The sequence goes on along the minus strand of CALVYD010000057.1, from coordinate 229 downwards.
TTCCTACCCATTCTGCTATTTATGTTGGTAATGGACAAATGATTCATGCTACTAATCCGCGACAGGGTGTTATTGCTAGTGATGTTGCAGCATGGACTAGAGGTTCTGGTACTTCTGTTATTGCTGTTCGAAGAATCTAGTTTACTAGTTTCTTTTTGTTATGTTCCGGGATAGGAACAGGACAAAACCACCCGCTATGCGGGTGAGAGCTGAAGAAGCGGTGGCGTTA
>CALVYD010000056.1 GCA_944371995.1 uncultured Bacilli bacterium | reverse complement strand
TGCAACTAGATAGTTTTACCCGGTTAAATGCAACCTTTTACAAAATCAGGGTTGCGTTTAGAAAAACTTTTCACTAAAATCTACATTGTAGGTTAAGACCAAGAATAGGTCTTTTTTTTTATTTACAAATTTGGTACAATAGAAAGAGGATGGGAGGCGCCTATGACAAAAGAAAGACAAATAACATTGGCAAAAGTCTTATTATCCTTTTCTCTGGTTTTAATTTTGCTAGGAGTTGCTCTCAATTTAGAAAGTCAAGCACTGGTAAGTCCTATAACGAATACTCATGTAATAGGACAAGCAGAAAATAGTGACATTAACATTACGACAACAGATAAGCCTGTAACTGTAACAGAAGAGGAACAAGAAACTACTGCTCCAGAAAATTCAAATACCGGAACTAATAATACCAATAGTGGAACGCAAAATACAAATACAAATACTAATACTAATACCAACACAGAAACACCAGCACAACCATCACAAACGCCTCAAACACCCTCACCAAGTATAGAAGAAGTAAATAATAGTTTAAGAAAAAGTATTGAAACGTCTTATGGAATTACAGTACGATATGGAGTAGAAACAAATGGATATACAGTAGCTGGATTATCGACAGTACGCCTAACAGATTCTAATAGAATCAATCAGCTTTTGAATGAATTAAATAATAATTTAGCACTATATCCTAGTGGATTTTTTGATGAAACAAAACAAGCCGGGTATACCTTAACAATATATTTAATTAAGCAATATTCTCAACAAAATGTAACAGGAATTACCGATTCTACAACACCAAATATTTTAATATCACTCGCAACAGATTACAGTTTTACAGAAAGTCTTCATCATGAAATCTATCATTATATAGAAAAGTATATGTATGCAAAAGGAGCAAACTATACAACTTGGAATACTCTAAATCCAATAGGATTTAATTATGGAGAAACAAACAATACTTACTCCTATGTATCAACTGGAAATATCAATGCATCTTTTGTTAATACTTATGCTCAAACAGATCAATATGAAGATAGAGCTTCTACTTTTGAATATATGATGGATGATACAGAAGCAGGATGCCTACAAACAGGTACTCCAATATGGAAAAAAGCAAAATATATTAGTGAACAGATTGATGCTGTCTTTCAAACAGTAAGTCCCAATGTTTTAGAATATTGGGAAAGATATGTATATAATTAGAAAAGGGGATAAAATGAAAAGAGTAATCATAAATGAAGAAAATATAGATATAAACAATGTTGATGAAACAGTAATTAGAGTAAAAGCTTTAATGATAAATGAAAAAGAAGAACTATTAGTAGTTCATAATAACTATACTTATCAATTTCCAGGAGGACATTGGAGAGAAGATGAATCATTAGAAGAAAGTCTAAGTAGAGAAATAAAAGAAGAAACCGGGATTTCTATTAATATAGAACCAGGTCCTTTTATGGTAATTGAAGAATATTATAGTAACTACTTAGAAACAAGAAATACTAGATGTAATAAAATGTATTATTATATTGTCCATAGTAATGAAGGACCAAAAGTTGAAGAGATGAGTTTATCTGAACTAGAAAAGAAAACAGATTTCAATTTATTTTATATACCAATAAAAGATATGGAAGTATTTTTAAAGGAAAGTATAAATAATAAGTCAATAGAACAGGTAATAGGACAAGAAATGTTATCTGTTATGAAAGAATATCAAGAAAAACATGCAGGGAGGTAAAATATGAAAATTTTAGTAACTGGTGGACTTGGTTATATTGGTAGTCATACCTGTGTAGAATTATTACAAGAAGGGCATGATGTTGTTGTATTAGATAATTTATCAAACTCGAAAGAAGAGGTAAAAGATAAAATAAAGAAAATTACAGGGAAAGAAGTAAAACTTTATTTAGGAGATATGATAAATGAAATTCTACTAGATGAAATATTTACGAAAGAAAAAATAGATGCAGTAATAGATTTCGCAGCCTATAAAGCGGTAGGGGAATCTGTAAAAAAACCAGTAGAATATTATACAAATAATATTTCAACGGTATTAGTTTTATTAAAGGTAATGAAAAAACATAATGTAAAGAAACTAGTATTCTCATCAAGTGCAACTGTCTATGGAAATCCAGAGCATGTTCCTATTAAGGAAACAGATAAGACTGGAGGAACGACCAATCCCTATGGAACATCAAAATTATTTGTAGAGCAAATATTAAAGGACTTGTATGCATCAGATAATACTTGGGATATTGCAATTCTTAGATACTTTAATCCAATAGGAGCACACAAAAGTGGATTAATAGGAGAAGAACCAAATGGTATTCCTGCTAACTTGATGCCATATATCACAAAAGTAGCAAACAAGGAATTAGAATGCTTATCAGTATTTGGAAATGATTATAAAACAAAAGATGGTACTGGTGTAAGAGACTACATTCATGTAGTAGATTTAGCAAAAGGACATATTAAAGCTCTAGAAAAACTAGAAAAAGAAAAACAAGGTCTATATATCTATAATCTAGGAACAGGAATAGGATATAGTGTATTAGATATAATCAATGCTTTTGAAAAAGTAAATAAGGTCAAAGTAAATTATAAGATTGTAGATCGTAGACCAGGAGATATCGCAGAATGTTATTCCGATCCTAGTAAAGCCAAAGAAGAGTTAGGCTGGGAAGCTACTCTTACAATTGAAGATATGTGTAGGGATGCCTACAACTTTGTAAAAAATAAAATGATATCCTAGGTGAGATTATGAAAAAAAGATATACTTTAGTAGCCATCGCAAGTATTATGTTATTATCATCAGTTGCTTTGATGGTGAATAAAAATAGTTTTGCTGAGCCAGATGATTCTAATCAATGCTTAGATACAATAGAATTAGTCGTTGAAAATAAAGAAGAAGTCTATGTAACAAATGAAAATAATAGAATTGACTTACCATATGGTAGATTCTATAGGCAGCCAAAATCAGCATCAGAATCAAATGATTATCGTTTCTTTATAGGAAATAGCTCTATTTTCAATAAAGTAATTTATCAAAACACTACATCTGAAGAACTATACTATATGATAGATAGTACCTGGCTATATAAAGCAAATAATGATTCCGTGTTAATGAATTATTTAATAAACGAAACAACGTTTAGTGATGATAAAAATAAAGATGATTATTATAAACAATTATTAATACTCTGGGCAATGGATCGTCTAGCAGGATATGAAGATGATAAAAACTATATCTGGGATGAGAATAGTCTTCAAATAATTGAAACACAAGAAGATATTATGTATGATGATAAATACGATGTATATAACAATTCTGAGGAAGAGGATTCTTATAAGGAATATTATTGGAAATATGGAAATAATTTATCTGCAGGAGACAAAAAACTACTAAAAGCATCAGAAGTAGGAGATAAGATGTTATCTTATCTAGATACCTGGGAAGAATATGTTAATTGGTATATAGAAGAAAATCAACAAGTAGAGTTAGACCCTATCACGCAGGAAGATATATCATATCAGGTAACAGATGATTATATAGAAACCAATTTAATTACTCCGAAAGCAACAGGAAAAGTATATAAAAACAAATTTAAAAGTTATCAAGTAGACGTATCTTCACCAATGATGGTAGTAGATGAACAAGGGGAAGAAAGAACAAGTTTTAATGCAGGAGAAAGTTTTAAAATAAGAATACCAATATCAGAAATAAAAAATAAGACATTAACATATTCTATTAATATTAAAGGCAGTTTTTCTTTTGATAGCTTGGTTTTATATCAAGAGCCGTTTCCTGCACGATATGAAAGTCCATCTGATGAAAGAATGAGCTTGTATAATAATTTATCTAATAGTCATGTAACAAGAAATTGTATTAATACAAATACACTAGATACAATTTTATCTCTAAATTACACACAGCAAGTAGGAAATTTAAATATCAAGGTAATCGATGTTGAAACAAAAGAGAACTTATCGAATGCAGAAATCACAATCTATGATAGTCTTGGAAACATAGTATATAGAATGAATACTACAAATAGTGAAATAAATGTAACACTACCAATAGGAGAATACACAGTAAAGCAAACAATAACACCAGAAAACTATCAACCAATCGTAGTACAAAAACGAGTAAGTGTAACAGAAAATGAAACTACAGAAGCAGTACTAGAAAACATCCAACTATTAGAAGTACCAAATCTAGGAAGAAATACAACAGGAATAATCATGATAATAGGTGGATTAGTACTCATTATAGGTTGCATAATTGTAGGAGTTAATTTAAGAAAAAAAGATATAAAAACAAAGAACTAGGAAATACTAAAAATAACCTAGTTTTTTTATACAGAGTTTTAATTGAAAAAGTACCAAGTAAATGGTACAATCTAAATAAGATAGAGTAGATAAGAAATGAGGAGTAAATATGAAAAAGAAGCAAGGGTTAATTTTTTTATCAGTATTGATTATGATAACATCGATTACTTTATTGATAAATAAATCTAGTTATGCTGGAGAAGTTCCAGCATCTAATTATTGTCCTGAGAAAGTAATACTAAATGAAACCAAAACTTTAGAACTTATAGAAGGACTACCACTTTCTAACTTAGAAGTAAAAGGGACAAATGGAGAGAGCCTAAATAACACTGCATTAGCAATAAGTAAAGATACAGAAATATCGGATACACAGGAATTAGAAATAATAGGACAGACTTTAGTACCAATTCCTAAATTTAGCGATAATAAAGAAGAAAATAGTTATTATTCCCAATTATTCTTCTGGTGGATAAATGATATAGATTATCAAACAAATAATTTAA
>CALVYD010000055.1 GCA_944371995.1 uncultured Bacilli bacterium | reverse complement strand
TGTTATTTGTAAACTAAAAAGAGCAATTATAAATAATTACTCTTTACTTTTGCGTGCCATAGTCTGAATAGTTACATTTTATCAAGACTTACCTTAGCACATTTAGCTATTATATGCATATCTACTTTATTTTTTAACATTTCTACTATCATCTCATTTTTACCTTGTTCTAGGCCTTGCTCTAGTCCTTGTTCTAATCCTTGTTTTAAGCCTTGTTTTAAGCCTTTTTCCATTCCTTCTTTTAAACCTTTCTCTATCATTTCTTCCCTGATAGAGTTTTCAATTTTCTTATTATCTTCTTCTGCACTCATAAATACATGAAAATCTGGATCTTCATTTACTCTTTTTACTTCTTCCATATATCTTTGCACCATCCTATCTTTTTTTGATAGAGATTTTAGTTCTTCTAGTCCTAAATCCAGCATGATTATTTCTTTATTTTTCTCTATCTCATGTACATTGTTAGTATACTAAAAACTCATATACTTTTCCATATTGATTTCATAAATAATAAAATTTCTTATATACTTCTTTTGTTCTTCATCCTGAATATAGTATATTCTTAACACTTTATTATCTTTTAGTCCATAACTAAAATTAATTTGAATCATTTTTACATCTTCTTTATAGTTTTGCCCTTTTAGAACATGATGCGAGTAAATATCACACAAATATGATGCATTTCTTGATCTTACATATCCCAAGTCAGAAGTATTTACTTCTACTTAAATTCTTCCAATATCTGTTTTTAGATTAAGATCAAAATGTTTTCGTTTTACTGATACATTATCAGCGTTCTGTTCTAAATTAAGATATTTCACCTCCTTTATTTTTACCTTTAATATACCTTCTAACAAATAAATCAATAGGTCTTTATTCTTCTCATTCATAAATACTTCTTTAAATGTTCTGTAATAGCGACAGGTATAAAATTTTGTGATAACTATCACCCCCTAATGTATTATTAGAAAAAAGAAAAAGAATTCCATAAAAAAAACATATCTTTCGATATGTAATTTAAATACCTTCTCGTAATTTCTCTATTTTTTCTAAAAACTCCTTTGGAGGATCAACTTCAAAAAACATTTCTTTTCCAGTAGTAGGATGCTTAAACTTAATACTTTTAGAATGTAACATCTGTCCAAACTCTGTAGATTTTCCTCTTCCATATAATGGATCATTAGAAACAGGATGACCAATATATGCCATATGAACACGAATCTGATGCGTTCTACCAGTCTCTAAAATGCATTCTACTAACGTATGATTTGAAAATATCTCTAACACTCGAAAATGCGTAACGGCTTCTTTCCCATGAACATCAGTAACAGCCATCTTCTGACGATTATTAGCATCTCTTCCAATTGGAGCATCAATCGTTCCTGTATCATGTTTAATTACACCATCGACGATTGCTAAATAATGCCTTTCCACTTCCTTATTTGCAATCATACGAGATAACTTCTCATGCGTTTTCTCATTTTTAGCAACCAGCATAAGTCCACTAGTATCCTTATCTAGACGATGAACAATACCAGGACGATACTTCTCTCCTCCAGAAATTTGAAACCGATATAACAAAGCATTGACTAAAGTATGAGAATAATGTCCTGGAGCAGGATGCACAACCATACCACTCGCCTTATTAATCACTAATAAATCACTATCTTCATATACAACATCAATATCGATATCTTCAGCCTCAACAGAAATTTCATAATCTAAATCATCATTAACAGAAATAAAATCTTCACACTTCACAATATAATTACTAGAGACAACTTTCTCATTAACAGTAACTAAACCTTGTTTTATCAATTTCTGTACCTTACTTCTAGAAATATTTAACTCTTTTGCTAAATAAGAATCAACTCTCTCCTCTATCTCGTCTTTTACTTCTATCCAAGAATTCATTACCATCCCTCCTAAGAATACCTATTGCCAAAATGACAAATCCCACGGTAATACCAATATCTGCAATATTAAAAACCGGGAATCCATAACCAAACAAATCAAATGACAAAAAGTCAACAACCGCACCATATAAAAGACGGTCAACTAAATTACCAACAATTCCTCCAATAACAATACCAAGTCCAAAAATTCTCCACTTAGTCATAACTTCATCAGTTAATACATAATAATGCAAAAAAGCAAGAACTAAAATACTCAAAATAATCAAAACAATAGTTGCTCCACTAAAAAGACTAAACGCTCCTCCTGTATTTTCAATATGATAAATAGAAAAGAAATTAGGAATAACTTCAATCTCATCTAATAATTCCACCTTAGAACGAACAAGTAGCTTTAATACTTGATCAATAATTAATAAAACGCAAGCAACACTATATACATATTCCCTATTTTTAATTAATGTTTTTTGAGCCTTAGTCTTTCTTCTCATAACCATCCTCCTTCTCATTTAAAAGCTTAATTTTTTGAACTACAACTTGAAATTGATCTAATCTCTTCTCAACCGTTCCTCGAACCTTTAATAAATCTCCCTTTTCTATATTCTCATACAATCGATATACTTTAGGAAAAAAAGTAAAATCCATCGTACCAGTCTCATCACTACCAGTAATAAATGCCATCTTATCCCCTTTTTTAGTATTAATTACTTTTATTTTATCAACTAATATCAAAGTATCAATACTTTTTCCAAAATTATTTGGAATTTGATTAATTAAAATAGTATATGGATGATCTTTTTTATACATAGTAGTAGGATGACTAGATAAATAAAATCCAAAAACTTCTTTTTCTTTTTCTAATAAGAAACTTGCTTCATATTCCTTTTTTTCTTCAATATCTGGTTGCATAACTAAAGAAGGATCAATATCTTTCGTAAGTTCTGCATAATTAAATAAACTATCTAAATTATAAATAAGAGTTGCTCTATTATAAGAAAAATCATGAAAACAATCTGCATAAATTAAAGTCTCTAAATTTTTCTTACCTACACCAGCAATATAAAGTCGACTAAAAGCATCATAAATACTAACAAACTCACCATCGCTTCTAGCCTTAATAATACTATTCGCAACCACAACACCAATAGACTTAATATTAGAAATAGGATAAACTATCTTACCATCTTTTACAATATATCTAATATCACTTAAATTAATCGATGGTTTTAAAATCTCTAAATGGTTAGCTCTAGCTTCCATAATATATTCATGAGTTTTTGTTTCACTCCCAATTACATTAGTTAAAAGATTAGCAAAAAAGATAGTCTGATAATGACTTTTTAAATAAGCCATTTTATACGCAATAATAGAATAAGCAACAGAGTGTGATCTATTAAATCCATATCCTGCAAAATTTAATATTAAATCAAATATCTTCTTAGAAACTTCATAACTATGTCCTTTCTCTAGACTCTTATGAATAAATTTTTCTTCTTCATTCTTTAATAAATCTACTTTCTTCTTACTCATTGCTCGACGTAAAATATCAGCTTCTCCTAAACTATAACCAGCAAAACGACTAGCAACCTGCATAATCTGCTCTTGATAAATAATAATACCATAAGTATTTTTTAAAATTGGTTCCAAACAAGGATCTAAATAAGTAATTTCCTCTTCTCCATGTTTTCTTCTAATATAAGAATCAATATTAACAGCAGGTCCAGGTCGAAATAACGCAATTGCTGCAAAAATATCTTCAAATTGATTTGGTCTAAGATTACGTAAGAAATTTCTCATACCTGTAGATTCAAATTGAAATATTCCACTCGTATTTGCAACTTCAAATATATGTAGTGCCTCAGGATCATCTAAAGGGATTTGATTAAAATTAACCTTCTCTCCTAACGAGGTCTCAATATCTTTTAAAATATTATGTATAATAGTCAAATTTTTAAGACCTAAAAAGTCCATTTTTAAAAGTCCCAATTCTTCTAAATATTCCATAGAATAACTAGTTAAATACATACCTTCACTAATAGTCAAAGGTAAAACTTCATCTAAATCCTTTTGACACATAACAATACCAGCAGCATGAGAAGAAGTATGTCTTGGAAAACCTTCCAAACGACAAGCAATAGGAAACATTTTACTAAGTAATAAATCACTATCAATTCTAGCTTTAAAATTAGAATTATTCTTATAAAAATCTTCTAACTTATCCTTAGTAAAAGAAGTAATAAACTTACTTAAACTATCTACTTTATAAGTAGGAATATTTAAAACCCTACTAACATCACGTATAACTTGTTTCGCACCTAAAGTACCAAAAGTAACAATTCCCGCAACTCTTTTCTTTCCATATTTAGAAACAACATAATCAATAACTTCATCCCTTTTATCATCCGGAAAATCCGTATCAATATCAGGCATTGTCTTACGTTCCGGATTTAGGAAACGTTCAAATAACAAATCATACTTTAAAGGATCAATCTCCGTAATCCCTAAACAATAAGAAACTAAACTACCAGCAGCGCTACCTCTTCCAGGTCCAACTAAAATATCATGTTGTTTTGCATATTTAATGAAGTCATATACCACTAAAAAATAATTAGAAAATCCCATGGAATCGATAATTTTTAATTCATAACTAAGACGTTTCTTATAAGCATCACTAATATTTCCTTGCAATCTTCTAGAAAGACCAGCTTTTGCTAACTCAAATAAATACTTACTAGGATCACTACATTCATAAATAGGAAGCAAAAGCTCTGCTTTAGGAAATTCTAAATTACATAAGTCACTAATCTTAAGAGTATTAATAAGTCCTAAATTATCCGTATAATCTAATAAATTAGGAATCTCTAATTCATGATTTAATAAATCATACTCCACCTCATCACTAACCGTCTTACCATCACGAATTCTATATAAATAACCAAGATAATCACTATCAGTTTTATATAAATATAAATTAAGTGGAAAAAACACCACATTTTTAGTCTCTAATAAAACTTCTCTTTCTTCATTCTTATTACGATATCCTAAATATAAATCAGAATAAATATTTTGACAAAAAGAATAATAACTACGACTTTCAAATGGTAACACACAAATAATATCACTAGAATATTGCTCTAAATCTTTAACAGTAACAACTCTTTCATTCTGAACCGTAGAAAGCTTAATTAAATTTTGATATCCTAAATAATTCTTACAATATAAAACAACAATAAACTCCTCTAATTTAACAGTAAGACCAATAATAGGTTTTATATCATGCTCCCGACACTTTTTAATAAACTCCATAACACCATACATCGCATCATCTGCCAATGCTATACTAGAGATTTTATGATGTACTGCAAAAGATACTAAATCATCAATAGAAAGCATACTAGAAAGTAATGAATAATAACTCTTATTATATAATGGTATATACATATAAAACCGTCGAGTAGACGAACTCGACTCCTCCTCTCTTATGCTTTTATTTTCTTATGAGAGGTTCGTCTATTCGCCCCTCA
>CALVYD010000054.1 GCA_944371995.1 uncultured Bacilli bacterium | reverse complement strand
TTTTTTACTTCTATCATACTATTACCTCCTTATTATTATTTTAATACTTCTACCTTACTTTAAGTCAATACTTCTATCTATATTCTTTACCATTTTACATAAAAAAAACATCTTTTTTGATGTTTTTATTCTCTTTTTATCTATCAAGATGTCTTTTGTTAATAATACGGAATAATATTTATTTCTTATTAACAATTAAATTATTTTATTTTTGTTATTTCTTTATGTTTTAGAGTTTTTTCTGTATTTTCTATTAGCATAGAAAGATATTCTAATTTTTCTTCGTTTTTTAAGATTACGTTTTGTTTTTTGTTATTTAACGTCGATTCATTTGTATTATTACTATTATTATTTTGCCTTTCTTTCATTTCCATATGTATCTCCTTTTTTAGCACTAGTAAACATAGATTCCAATTCAGTATTTTTTTGACTGTTAGCACTTGCCCAAGTATTTATAAAACTTTGAACTTCTTCCTTTCTTACATCTCCTCTTGTACTGTGTCTAATTGTTCTTAAAGTTTCTTGTGGTGTGTAGTTTCTTAATAAAGTACTGATACTTTCATCGCAATGAAATTCTTTTAAATCTTGCATAGCATAAGTTTCTTGAAGTGAAGAGGAGAATCTTATTAGTTTCTTTGATACATCATAATGTAAGAAGTTAGAATTTAATCGTGCTCTATTAATAAATCTCGTCCTATCAAGCGCATCTGCATCTTTTAAAACTTCAGCCATTTTTCTTACTCTAGACATTTGATTATCTGAAATACCATTTTTTTGTGCTATTGTAGTAAATGACTCATCTGTTGATTCAGTATTTCTTGGTATTTCGTGAAATTCTATTATGGTTTTTATTATAGCAATATCTTCTGAAGAACATTTTTCTTTCAACTTATCTTCAGCAATTCTTGCACTAGATTCTGCATGTTCTTCATATGCATCTGTTTTTCTACCTATATCATGATATTTAGCAGATAATAATACTAAATTTAAATCATTCTTATCTTGTAATACTGCTTCTCCAATTAATGCTGAATATAATAAAACGTTTTGTATATGTCTCTGTCCGTGTACTTTTAATCTACCATTTATATTTTCTTCTTTAATCTCATTTTCATACATAGTAACAACAGGTGTGAGCCTACTTTCAGACATTGCTGTAATTACTTCTGAAGAAGACCACTGATTCTTAGCTGCTTCTTCATCGATAGTTGGTATATCACTTTTTTTAAATTGTCTTTCATTCCCATCACAATTATTAATTATACTTAAGATAGAGTCCTTACCTGCCTTAAAGTAAGACTTTAATTTATTAGTATCTATTAGTGCTTCTTCAATATTAAACGATGGCAATTCTTGATCTGCTCCATGCTGAGTATTATTATACTTTTCTTGTTCTTGTTTTATTGTTTTTTCTAATTGATATATGCATTCATTAGCAATAATAGGATTGGTTGCTAATTTTTCTCTTATTGCCACTATAATCTCACCAACTACACTATCCGATAGTTGCTCATGCTTTGGAAAATACTTTTCAGCTATATTAGGATGAAATTTTCTATTTCCAGCATAATTACTTTCATAATCTATTATTATTTCTTGTATTAATTTAGGATTCAAAGTATTTTTAAAACTATTTAATTTATTTTTTATTATATTATGTTGTGAATTTGCAATTTTTTCCCTTTCTATAACCATAATAGGTAATTTTTTTTGAATTCCATTAACTTCAATAGAAAAGTTAGATGCCGCTTTCTTTACAGATTCCCATTGTTTCATTGCCTCTGAATTAGTTAGTCTATCCTCAAAATTATCTACAAAATAAACTATATAAGATGGTTGCTTTTTAAAGTTAGAATCGTTAGCAATATTTCTTCTTTCCCAAACTGTTTCATTATGTGTATGTCTCGTATAATCTAAAATATCATCTGGCAATAAAAACATAGAAGGAAATAATGAAGATATCTGATAGCTATCTTCAGTTGATGCTGAACACAAATCGTATGGACCTGATAACTGTAGTGATCCTAATTCATAATCAGTAAAGCCTAAACAACAATATTTTACTTCTGCAGTCCCTAGATTTTTTTCACCAATATAACTACAACAGCAACCATGGGAAGCAATTTTATTCATATTCCAGCTTGCATAGTAGTCATCCGGTTCTTCCATACCTGTATATGCACCAATAGATGTTATCATCATTCTACACTTCTTTTTACCATCATGTCCTGCTGCTAAATAAATATCTAAGGTATCTTCTCCTTTAACATTAGTTATCACTCTATCTTCTTCCAATGGTTTAGTAAAACTTTTGTTAAGCTCTTCAGTAAAAAGGTATTTCAATTTTGCTTCATAGGTTACCATTAAGTCTGGTTGCACAATAAAAGTAGGATTAACATTTTCTACATAATAGCTTAAGACATCTATATTTCTTAAATTAATTATCTTTTTCATATTTTCAAGTAATATAAATTTTCTTTTACTTTTTTCATCTAAAGAGGCCATTGAATTACTTTCTAAGCTTTTTCCATATACATTAACCAAATTGATTGCTGTTGCCAAATCCAATCCAAAGACTTTTTCAAAATATGCAGCTTTTAAACTTCCTAAAGTTTTTCTTTCTATAAGCTTATTTATATATTCTTCTCTTATCGATTCTATATTTTGTAATTCTTCAAAACTGGAAATGTCTAAATGATTATTGGTCATTAATAAATATATTAAGTTTTCTTGTTCTTTTTCTGTTAAATTTTTATCTTTTATATCTTCTAGTAAATTAGAGTATTCAGCTGAAAATATATTTTCTAGGGTTCTTTCTAGGAGTGGTACCCATTCTAAATTATCTTTATACTTATCCATTAATTCAAACATTATTTTGGATTCTAAACTATCTATAGATAGTTTTAATATTTTTTCTTGTATTTGGGGATAACAAGATATTATTTCTACTTGTTGTTTTGTCAACTTACTGATGATTTTTTCTTGTAAGAATTGTGGATTTATTGTCTTAGATATTTCATCATTATTCATATGTAATTTTTTGCTTTTTTGCAGTGACTTAATTATATCTTTATCTAAATAATTATTCCATTCTGATTCATCTACAGATAAAAACACTTGAAGCAATTGTTGTTGAGTTAAACTATTCAGTTTAAGACCTGATGTAATTGCTGTATTAATAATTTTTATCATTTCATCAGAATTAGATAAATTTACTGATGGTAAAAAGGCAGGATTTTTTTCAATATATTTGGCCATAATGTCATAATTGGTGCACATTTTCTCTCCCGAATGAGTTAGTACATATTCATCTTTTACTTCATAACCATAAGATAATGCTAATCTGCATAGCTCATCATATTGCTCTTTATTGGCAACATCGCAAGATTCAATTAAATTAGGTTTTAAAGGTATAGCTTTTTTCATAATATCATAACTACTATTATAGAACCATATAGTTATTCCACCATAACCACTTCCCATTTTTTCTACATCTGGTAAAAAACCTGCTTCTACAGAAATTTTACAAATTTCATCATATGCTTCGCAAGGCTGATTCTGTAATACTCCGAATTTATCAAACAAATTAACTTTTTCCAAATAGTTAGGATATTTTCTAACCATTATTTTAGCAGTCTCAGATCCATATCCAAAAATCTCGTCTTCAAATTTAGGAATATATCCTTTTTCAATTGCTAGTAAACCTAATTCATCTATTTCTTTTCTTGACAAGTTTTTACTTAAAACAGTAATATACTGGGGATTATCTGTTATAATTTCTTTCATTGCTTCATAGTTAGCATTAAATAAATTAATAATTTCTTCTGTTTTATATCCGTGATTAATGAGATAATGGTATAAATTTGAACTATAATTATTTTTATATCGTAATCTTTTATCTAGTTGTTGTCCTTTTTCTAATTGATACATTATTGCTGTTTCAGTATATAATAGCTCATTTATATATTTACTCTTATCACTAGTATAAGAATCTTCTTTTGTACCTTTATAGTGACTTACAATGGTACCATTAAAGCCATTTTCAATGGCAATTTTTAACAATTCCTCTTTATTGGGTGTTTCATCTCTTATTAAATTTATTGATTCCGGATTATCTTGCACTAAACTTTTCATAATATCAAAACTATCTGCTAATCTAGGATTATCTTCTACATCTTTTAAGGTTGGTATATAACCATTATCAAGAGATAAACGAGTCAAATCAAAGAACTCATTTTGTGATATATCTAAAGAATATGCTCCTTGTAAAGGCCTAGTTTCAATATATTTTATTGCTTCTGGACGTCTTAATATTAACTCCTGCATTAACCTAGGGCTTTTTTTGACATATTCCGTATTCTTTGCATCTTCAATACTAGGTTCATATCCCATACATAAAGCAAGTTCATCAATTTTTTCTCTTTCATTTTTTTCTATTACTTGACAGTATTTAACTAATTCTGGTTTTTGTTTAACTATTTTAGAAAATAATAAGTAATTGCCTACTATTTCATAATTTGTTAATACTTCTTGTGGTATATTTCCTAATTTAAACGATTCAATCCAGAATTGTTTGAAAGCAATATTGGTAGTTTTTATGCTTAAAAGCAGCTCTGGTCTCTCCCTTATTATCCTATCTTGTACCTTTGCATTACCAAAAAAAATGTTACTATTTATAACTTTTGGACTTAGGTCAATAGTTTCTAATATTTTGTCAGCTAAATTAGGATTTGCTAATAATTTATTTCTACCGATAAATTCTAATGATGGAATGTATCCTAAATCTAGTACTTTTAATAGTATTCTTTCATTTGAAAAAGTACTTTTCAAATCGGGCCTTTCTATGATTTCCCTCGTTGGCCTATAGCCATTTTCAATAACTTTTTCCATAATATTAGTATTAGAAAATAATCTAATATGATTATTAATAAATTCATTAGATGGAGTATAACCATTATCTAATGCAAGAGATAGTAAATGACTTGGTACTTGTTCATTTTGATTTATAAAAGTTTCAACTAAATTAGGATTTGTTTTTAGAGCTTTTTTATTAAAATAATCTGCTCTTTGATAATAATACTGATTCATTTGCAATAATAAATTAGGATTTTTAGAAATTTCTTCTTCTATTTTAGCTAATATTCTATCAGTATATTTTGGATTAGCTAAACCAAAATTATTATTTTCATCGGCTTGAAATAATGCAGTATAATTCTTTTGATTAATTAATTGAATTATTTGATTGTATCTTTTTCTATCTTTGCCAGTTATTATATCTAACAAATTATTATTCATATTATAGCTCTCCTATCTATTACTTTTATCTTATTTCTATATCACTATCATATCAAATTTTATTGTTTTTGGACAGTTCCTATGCTTTACTTATTAAATGTCTATAAAAAGAGATATGTCTTTCAACATATCAAATTCGTTTATTTTGGCATCATATTTTATAGCATATTTTTCTTTTTTAATAATAAAGCAACTAATAGTGATACGACAACTGCAATAATTAGGACTAAAATAAAGGCATTGTCTTTACCAGCAAAGCTTCCTAGGGATACATTCATTCCTAAGAAGGAAGAAATCATGGTTGGTATAGATAGTACAATGGTTGCGGCTGCTAAAAACTTCATAGCAATATTTAGATTATTAGATATAATTGTTGCATACGTATCTGTAATAGAAGATAAGATATCTTTATAGATTCCACTCATTTCGATTGCTTGTTTATTTTCAATAATTGCATCTTCTAATAAATCTAGGTCTCCTTCATATAAGGGAAGAATAATACCTTTTGCTAGTTTTTCTAGTACTGCATCATTGGCCTTTAGAGATGTCATGAAATATACTAGTGTCTTTTCAATATCTAATAGTTCTATTAAGTCTTTATTTTCTGTTGATTTTTTTAATACTTTTTCTTTTGTTTCAATGTCTGTGTTAATTTCTTTTAAGGCTTTTAAATAATTTGAT
>CALVYD010000053.1 GCA_944371995.1 uncultured Bacilli bacterium | reverse complement strand
TCGCACTTACATTGTATCATAGGTAATTCTATGTGTCTTTTTTTGCCCTTTTTGGACACTTAATTTTTCAATTTATACAGCTAGTTGAACTATATTCATATTGCTTTTTTACTTTAATTTAACATCATTTTCAATGATTCAACAATAAAATTATTTATCATAATTTTTACTTTTTAATTTTTTTGCTTACTTGACCTACTTTTTTCATATCGGAAGATAAATTTTTCCAATCTCCATCAAACTCATACACTTCTATTTTTGTACTTTCAGTCCTTTTATCTACACCCTGATTAGTATGTACACACCTTTCTCTAATATTACTTGTTACTTCCAATTGACCAGCACCTATTTTCTTAAAATATGTATTTTTAGAGACCTCATCAAAATGCCATTCGAACAAATCATTAACATAATCATCATAACTTGCCTGAAATTCATTCACACAAATACTATCAATTTTACCTTCTGGATTCAAAAACAAATGTACACTTAAGTCATAGTCATACGATGGATAATTTAATTCAGAACAATGTTGTGTTGCTAAATTTACTTGAACAAGATTAGCCCAATCCAATCTTCTAATAAAAGGTTCTTTATACCCTTCTTCAAGTCCCAAAAACTTTACTGCTGCCATTGCCACTTCTAACAATTCTAATCCTTTATTAGTTTCTTGTTTTTCCATAAATAAATTCCCTTTCAATTTATAAATTAAAGAGATTATACCATGAAACAATCAAACTGTAAAATTATTTACTATCCATGCCCTAACTTTTCAAGTTGCTTTATAAAGTCTTTACTCTTTAAATAAATTCCTGTATATCGATCATAATAATCATCTAAAAATTGATTAATCTCCAAGACTACAGAATCTCTTACTTCTAATTTAAAAATACTCTTAATATCTACATAATAAAACATACGAAGTAACTTAATCATTTTATCAGAGACCAAAGGTTCATTATGATAACATTCACGACACAAATAACCACCAGCTCTAGAATCAACTGTAACAATACCTTTATTGCTACCACACACACTACAACAATCAATACAAGGCTTTACTCCTAAATAATCCAAAAGTTTTAATTCTAAAATCTCTGTAAGTATGATTGGAGAAAGTCCTTCTTCCATTTTTACTAAAGTATCTTTTAATAATTCCAGTATAGCAACATCATCATTTTCCCGAACTACTTGCGAAGTAAGTTCTAACAAAAAAGAAGCATAACTTACTTTTTCCAAATCAGTAAGTAATTTAGAAAAAGAATGAATTACATCCACATCCTTCAAAGTAGAAAGTCCCTCTTTTTTATAATAAATATGAAACTTACCATATAGCAACTTACGGCTAACTCCTCGTAATTTACACTTCATGTTACGACAACCCTTGGACATAATCCCTATAACACCATATTCTTTGGTAAAAACATTTAATATTTTACTAGACTCACTATAATTAGTCTCACTTAAAACAATACCTTCAACACATTCTAATTTCACGAATCATCACTTCTTCTTTGCAATAGCTTGATATAAACGAAAATACTTAATTTCTCCTGTTTTTTTAAATAATTCCCATAAAATATCTTCCATTAAAATCACCTCTATATTTCTATAGTGGTGATTTATTCTTTATTTTATACAAAAATTATTCATCTTCTTCTTTTAATCCAAGTTCTAAGAAATACTTCTCTTCATCACGCCAATTTTTTAAAGTTTTAACATAAGTCTCTAAATACACTTTTTTTCCTAAAAACTTTTCCATATCATGACGAGCACGACTTCCTATTTCCTTTAGCATAGCACCATTCTTACCAATCACAATCTTTTTAATATTATCTCTGTCTACCACAATAAGTACTTGAATATGAACTAAATCTTCATCTTCTTCATAATTTTCTACATAACAAGTAACACTATGTGGAATTTCATCTCTAGTAAGTTCTAATACTTTCTCACGAACAAACTCCGCCATAATAAACCGAGTAGAAACATTCGTTAAATCCTCTGGAGAATAAATCTTTTCCATATCCGGTAAATATTTTTTTAAACTAGTAATTAAACTATCTAAATTATTTTTCCGTCTAGCAGAAATAGGGATAATTTCACTAAAATCATATTTGTCTTTTAACTCATTAATTCTTTCTAATAAAACAGTTTTATCTTTAATTAAATCGACTTTATTTAAAAGTAAAAAGACAGGAACATCATGATTTTTAATCTTATCTAAGATAAACTCGTCTCCTCTACCAAATCCCTTATAAATATCTACTAAAAATAAGATAACATCGACACCTTCTGTATGATTATATGCTTTCTTATTCATTAAACTTCCAAGTTTATGTGTTGGCTTATGAATACCTGGAGTATCGATAAAAATAATCTGTGAATCAGAATCATTGTAAATTCCCTGAATAATATTACGAGTCGTACCAGAAACATTAGAAGTAATTGCAAGTTTCATACCAAGTAAACTATTAAGTAGTGTACTCTTACCCACATTTGGTCTTCCTACTAAACTAACAAATCCACACTTCATACTAAATCATCCTCCCCGAAAGGATAAGGACATAACTCTTCTACCGTATGCTTTTCAACATCACCATGAGTAGAATAACAATATACATATGCTTCTTTAGAAAAAAACTCACTAATAACTTGTCTACATATAAAACAAGGCATACCAATATTTCCACTACCAACCATAACATGTAGCTCTGAAAAATCACCTTTTTTATATCCAGCACTAACAGCAGATACAATCGCACTTCTCTCAGCACAAATCCCTGCTCCGTAACTTGCATTCTCTACATTAACACCAGAAAACTCACGACCATCTTTCATAACAACAATAGCACTTACAGGAAAGTGGGAATAAGGACTATAACTATTCTTATGTAATTCTAATAACTTATCTTTCATAACCATACCTCAACAAATTCTATAACTTTAGGAATAAAAATAATAAGACCGATAACAGCAGAAATAATTGCCATCATCAAAACACCGGCACTTGCTGTATCTTTCGCAAGTTTAGCTAAAGGATGAATATCAGGTGATGCTAAATCAACAACATACTCAATTGCCGTATTAAAAAACTCTGCCATTAAGACAAGTCCAATAAGTACAAGACAAATTAACCATTCAACATAACTTATCTTTAATATAAATCCAGCAAGTACAACTAATACTGCAATTACTGTATGAATCTTTAAATTTTGTTCTCCCTTATATGCTTCACAGATACCATAAAAAGCATATCGAAAACTATCTATTAATCTTTTCTCATCTAAAATAACATGCTTTTTCTTATCGTTCGATTTTGCACTCATGAAGAACCTCCTCTTGCTTAGAAAACATCACTTTCTCCTCTTCTTCCGTCATATGATCATAACCAAGTAAATGATAAAAACCATGAACTGCTAAAAAAGAAAGTTCACGAAGCAAAGAATGACCATACTCTTCTGCTTGCGAAATAGCTTTATCAATAGAAATATAAATATCTCCAAGAACTCTCTCTCCAACAGGAGCAACCATATCCTTTTCATCTTCCAAAGCAAAAGTAATAACATCTGTTTCCCTATCAATATTTCGGTAATTCTTATTTAACTCATGAATATAATCATTATCAACAATAATAACATTAAAAATAACATTTTCTAATTTTTCTTTTACAACGGCATGTTGTAATACACTTTTCACAGTTTCTAACTCAGGAATATCTCTATCTGTTTGATTAAATATTTCAAATTCATTCATACAATCACCCCTACAACAATGTAATTAAACCTAATAGTAAAACAACCGCTATTATATTCAAAAACACTTCACTTTTCAAGACATCTGGAAGTTTTTCTGAAACTTTAAATAAAAAATAATATCCTAAGAAACCAATAGCACCTCCTAAAAGATTTAACATGATATCATCAATATCAAATACTCTACCAATAACCATCTGTACTGTTTCAATAGAAATAGAGGCAATTAGAGTAAGAATCAAAGGAAGCCATGCCTTCTTACATTTCAAAAAGTAACTAACAAAAAATCCAAATGGTAAAAACAACAACATATTTCCTAATACATTTTTTACAAACAACCTGCTACCAAAATCATACCTAAAAATTTCTCTAAATGGTATAAAATTATTACTAGACCAGCTAACAGTATCTTGAAAAGTAACCACTTGGAACAAACATAAAACATAAATAATAAAACATAACATTAATAAATCTTGATACAAAACAAACTTAGCATGATTTTTTAAAATATAAGCAATACGAAGAGAAACAATAATAACCGTAGAAATTAATACCATAGGCCATGTAAAATTTACTACACCTTGAATTGTAGACGAAAGTGGTCCAAACATGACTACTCCTCCTTCTGATTCTCTTCTTCAATATTTATATCTTCAATACTTACTGTATCCGTAATATCTTCTTTTACTCTAAAAAATACTTCTACTATTATTTTACTATCTTTTTCATACTTTTTCAAAATTTTTTTAGAAATCACTGTATCATCTTTAGAAAGTTTTTGTGCTATTTTCTTATCAGCTAATAATAACGCTTTCTCATCAATATTTTCTAAGGTATACTCCTCATCAATTACTTCTGTTTCTAAATAAGTAGAAAATAGAAGTTGAATAGGAAGAATTCTAGATTTCAAAATAGAAACACTTTTTTTCTGATAAGTATCATAATGAGAAAAGAAATGATATGTTTTATTTAAAAATTGTACTTCTAATTTTTTCTTAACATTTCCCGTCACATTCTCTTCATGATAATGTTTTGGTATTTCTAAAGTTACTTGATACCATACTTCTCCAAAAACTTTTCCTACAGCACACTTTTTACTGACAATCTCTTCTTTATTATAAATAAGACCACTAATAATAATGTCACCTTTTTGAACATAATCCAGTCTTTTTTTTACCACCTCTCCTACTTCAGCTTGAATATCTAAAATCATAGCATCTTTCTTAGCAACAATACTTCTTGGCTTACATTCTTCTTGTTCTTTATTTTTCTTTCTCTCTTCTACACGAACAATATACTTTGTACCAACCTCTTCTATTTCTAACCATTCAATAGAATCTGTCTCTTTTTCTAATATTTTCTCAACGATTTCTTCTTTTTTATCATAACTAACTTTAAATCGAAACCTAGAAATACCTAACTCTTCTAAATCATCATAAATAATAGTTCTAATATCTTCATTAGAATGAATAACTTCTACTTTAAATATAAGATGACTTAAAAAAAAGATAATACAAAAGAAAAAAACAAGTCCTAGCAAAAAAATAAAATATTTTCGGAATAAATACTCTATTTTAGCAAAACCATATCTATTTAAAACTCGTATCTGGTAACTTGTCTTAATATCCATAATCTGTTGATATCCTAAAAAATCAACTAGAATAATAATACCTTGTGAAACTTCTTCCATAGAATAAATAGAAATATGTTTTCTAATTAATAACGCTAAAAAATATTTTGGATTTTTACCATGAATAAGTAACCGGTAACGTCTATTCATAAAAAACCTCTACTTGATCCACTCTACCAGAAATTAATACTTCGTTTTCAAGTAATCGATTTAACGTAAAACCTTCTCCTTTTACAACAACTCTTCCATAACTTGTAGAAAAAGAAACTCTGCCTTCTTCCAAAGATAAAATCTTTAAGAAGTTAATACCTAAAAATCGATTTTCAAAAAAAGTAATACGAAACTCTTCATCCAAAATATAGTCTTTAACTCTAGAAAGCATAATATCACCTAATAAAAGATATGAAAAAAAAAGACTTTTTAGTCTTTTATTGTAATTTAGATTTAATTATTTCACTAACTTGTTTCATATCAGCACGGCCTTTTAATTTAGGAGTTACTTCTTTCATAACTTTTCCCATATCGCGAGCACCTTCTGGTTTTACAACCTTAAATGCTTCATCAATAATAGACTCTACTTCTTCCATAGATAATTGTTCTGGTAAATAACTTTGTAAAATATCAATCTCTGCTTGTGTTTTTTCGATTAAATCACTTCTGCCACCTTTTTCAAATTCACTAATAGAATCCTTTCTTTGTTTAATACCACGATTAACAACTTCTATTAATAAATCATCATTAATCTCACGTTTTTTATCGATATGTTCTTTATCAAGATCACCCTTAATCATACGTATCGTAGTTAAACGATCTTTATCCTTAGCTTTCATTGCTTCAATCATATCTTGTTTTAATTTTTCTACCATAATCTCATCGTCGAGTAGACGAACTCGACTCCTCCTCTCTTATGCTTTTATTTTCTTATGAGAGGTTCGTCTATTCGCCCCTCAC
>CALVYD010000052.1 GCA_944371995.1 uncultured Bacilli bacterium | reverse complement strand
GCAACTAGATAGTTTTACCCGGTTAAATGCAACCTTTTACAAAATCAGGGTTGCGTTTAGAAAAACTTTTCACTAATATTCAAATTACGACTAAAATTTAAAATTTAGGTGTTTTCTTTTTCATATTTATATGTTATAATCATTAAGTAACTTGTAGTTGGACTGTTAGCTCAGTTGGTAGAGCAACTGACTCTTAATCAGTGGGTCTAGGGTTCGAATCCCTAACAGTCCACCATAATGAAGATCAACCGGGTACTCCGGTTTTTTTATGCTCAAAAAAGATTTAACTACTTTAGACAAAATCAAAAGAAAAAATATTTAAGATAATAACAAAAGCACATAAAGATATTATGTGCTTTTTCTATAAAAAACTAATCCTTTACAAACGCTAAAAACAACCTCCTACTAACATCATCATAATCTAACATTCTCTCAGGATGCCATTGTACTCCTATTTGAAAATATTGATTACTATCCTCCACTGCCTCAATGAATCCATCCGAAGACTTACCAACCACTCTAAAATAATGACTACTTAATACCGTCTGATAATGATAAGAATTAACTTTAATCTGGTTTGCTCCTAAAATTTGCTCCAACCGACCATCATCCAACAGCACAGAATGAACATACCCTTCCTTCTGGTGATGAGACTGATTTCCAATAGAAACCAAATGATCATCACTTCTCCAGAGTGTCATCGACTGCATCCCTTGACAAATACCTAATAATCGTAATTGATGAGAAACTGCATAAAAAATCAAAAAATAATCAAGTCTACCAACATCATATCCACCTGGTAATAAAATACCATAAACCTCTTGCAACACTTTCAAAACATCATCATAAGAATCTGTATCACGAACAAACACAACTTCTCCACCAAACTCTTCTATAGCTCGAATATAACACTTATTTTCTTCTTCTGTATTTTCACTACGTAACAACAATAAAAACTTACTCATAAAGAAAAAAAGAAGTTATCTTAACTTCCCTTTCATACCTTTTAAACCTTTCACTCCACCATGAGCAGCAAAACCTTGTAAAATATTAGTATCAAAAGAATGTGTCTTACTAACACGTTTCTTATAATCTTTAACACCAATATTAATCATCTCATCTAATACAGAAGAAAAATCAATATCTTTAGCATCCCATAAATAAAATGCCAAACTACCTGGAATAGAATTAATTTCATTAATATAAACTTTATTCTTTTCTTCATCAATTAAAAAGTCAATTCTACTATTACCAGAAGATCCTAATGCTTTAAATGCTTCTATAGCAACCTCTTCTACTTCTTTTCTAACTTTATCATCCAAGTCTGCAGGTAATTTTCTATTAGCTGAAGCCATACCTTTAGAAGTACCCTTAACAGGAACTTTTCCTCCCTTTAGTTTTCCATTATCATCACCAATATATTTATCTGCATAAGTCAAAAATTTATTAGAAGAAATTACTTCCTCAATCTCACTAACTTTTTGATGCTCATAATTACCCATGACAGCAATATTTACTTCTTTTAAATGTTGTACTACTTCTTCAACTAAAATTTTCTTATCATATTGAATAGCATCATCAATACCATTAATTAATTCTTCACGCGTGCTACATACAGCAATACCAACACTAGAACCAGTCGTTGCAGGCTTAACGATAACAGGATAGTCTAGTTTTTCTACTTTTTTTATTACATCTTCACTATCCTGTTTATAATCTACATCATAAAACCATACATAATCAGTAACAGGTAACTTACTAGCCTTCCAAATATCCTTCATAAAGACTTTATCTTGTCCAACAACAGATGCATAAACATCACTACCTACAAAAGGTACACCAATAGTCTGTAAATAACCTTGTAATCCACCATCTTCTACATTAGTTCCGTGTACAATAGGGAAAACAATATCGATATCAGTAACAATAGACTTAGGAAATTTCTTATTTTGTAATACGAATCTTCCTTTATTATAATATAAGACAACATTCTTTCCATATTTTTTTATCAAAGACAAATCTTGATATACTTCTATATCTTTTAACATCTCTCCAGTATACCATTCTCTATCTTTAGTAATATAGATAGGAATAATATCATATTTATCTTGATCTAATTTATTCATAGCCTGCATGGCAGAAATAACACTAACTTCATGCTCAACAGATTCTCCACCAAAAATAACACCAACTTTAATTTTCATCATACATCTCTCCTATTCATTATAAGTATCTGGTAAATCGTTTTCAAATAATGCATAAACTTCCTTGTTTTTAGCCAATTTTCCAATAAAAGGATATGCATCACGAACATCATTAAATACCACTATTTTTTCTTTATCAAATCCTTTAGCAAGTAAACCCTCTTTAATAGGTTTCGTCTTGTACTCGCCAATTAATATTGCATAATCAGCAACATTTGCTATTTGCTCACCAAATTTTTTATTATATTCAGCTTCCTTTTCTCCAAGTTCTATCATTCCAGGTGTAACAACCACTTTTATCCCAGGCATCATTCCAAGTACTCTAACAGCATTTTCAGCACCAATAGGATTAGAATTATAAGCATCATCAATTTGATAGAAATTACTTAATCTCTTCAACTCTAAACGATGTTCTACTGGTCGAACACCTTTTACTGCCTGCTGTAAATCAGAAATAGAAATACCAAATTCATATCCAAAAGCAAGACCAGCTAAAATATTATAAACATTATGATCTCCTAACAGCTTAGTTTCAAAATGATACTTTTTCTTATCATTAGGAAAAATAACATCAAACTCTGTTCCCTTACTAGAACATTTAATATTAGTTGCTCTAACATCAACATCAGGATTATCAATACCAATCCAAATAATTCTAACTTTATTTTTTAACTTATAATTTACTTGTTTTGAATCATCACCATTAAGTACAGCAAAACCATCACTTGGTAAAGATTCAATAAGTTCAAACTTACCATCAATAATATTTTGTTCACTACCAAAAGACTCCAAATGTGCTGTACCAAGACGAGTTAAAATACCATACTGTGGTTTTACTAACTTACAAAGACCTTTTATCTCACCTTTAACATAAGCACCCATTTCAGCAATAAAAATATCATTAAACTTTGTTAAATTATTATTAACAGTCATTATTAACCCGTTATAAGTATTTAAATTCCTAGGAGTTGGCAAAGCGTTATATTTAATATTCAAAATATCACTTAAAATATTTTTACTACTAGTCTTACCATAACTACCAGTAATACCTATAATTTTTAGATTAGGCATACTCTTAAGTTTAGATTGTGCTTTATATTTATAATAATGATAAACTGCTCTTTCAATAGGAAAATTAATAATATTTGCAAAAAAAACAACAAATGGATTCAAAAATATCATTATGGTTAATACCGTAATCATAATCCATACAAACTGACAATCAGAATTTTGTAAAATTAAAAATATCATTGGTATTAAATATAAAATAGAAGTAGTAACAATCAAACGTCGAACTCTTTTAGTAATAACTAATGGTTTTTTATTTTGATCATTCTGCAAGCGACTTCTCCATAAATAAGCAAGCGCAAGAAAAAGTCCACCTAATACCAACATCAATAAAATAGATATCTTTTCTAAATCATAGATAACTAGCATACCAATCAAAGATATAAAAATAGCTATAAAATCCAAATCTAAAAACTGTTTACTATTACGAAACACCCATTTAATATAACGATTATTCTCATTATATAAATTTTGCTGCAACATATGCAAATATCTCTTGGATTTAAAAAGCAAACATACAAACATACAGAAAAGTATGAAAATATAAACTAGTATCATAAACTCCTCCTAAATAAAATTATTCAAAATAGCTATTACTCGTGACAAATTTTCAATATAAGCATAATGAGTTCCAGGTAAAACTATTAAGGCCCCATCATATAAAAGACCTTCTAATATTTTTGCTTCTTCTAAAGGTGCTTCCTCATCATGATCTCCCCAAATCAAAAGAGTTGGTTCTTCGATTTGTTTTGCATATTCAGATAAATCTTCATTCACAACCTGAACTAAAGTCTGTCTCATAATAGGACTAGCTGCTTTATAATCGCGAGATCCTATATATTTTTTCATTTTTTCTCCAAAAGCATCTAATCCTGGTAAAGTCTTTAATTTCTTTAAAATCTTAACAGACAAAGGTAACTCTTTTTGAATTCTAACACAAGGACTACCAAATAAAACCAATTTTTCTATCGGATGATTAGAAGCATATCTAATCGCAACTCTTCCACCAAAAGAATGTCCCATAACAATCGGTCTTTTGATATCCAATTCTTTTACTAAATCTTCAATAAGTAAAGTATAATCAGCAATAGTCCAAGGAACAGGCGGCTCCTCACTTTCTCCAAACCCTGGAAAATCTAAAATGGTAATGCGAAAGCGAGCACAAAAAGCATCGCCAATAAACTTCATCATTTCAATATTCTGTCCCCAGCCATGAAGAAGTAAAATATCTTTACCTTCACCATATTGTATGTAATTAACAGAAACTCCGCGAATATTTATTTTCATAGTATCACCACTAGAGATATTATACCATAAATCAAGAAAACCAAAAGAAAAAAAGAAAAAAAAACAAAAAAGAACAGTCAAGCAGACAAATTTAAGATATAATAAAAAGAAAATTAATCTATCAAAAGGAGAACTACATGAATAATAATTATGAATATGTTCAAAAACTAAAACAAAATTTAGAAGAACAAGAAAAAATAAAAAAGGAATTAAAAAAAGAATTAGATTTTCTTTTAATCCCTAACAGTGAAAAGGAAAATTTAATTACAAATATATTAAATACAGCATTAGAAACATATAGTCCTACAACAATTTTAAGTTTTAATAAATTTATAAAAACAAAATTAAGAAAAGAAGTTGACAAATTATACTTTAACCCTTCCTCAATTATTCCAATAGAAGAGCAAAAAATAATCTATCTGTATTTAACTCAAGAAAATAATCACTTTTTAACAGAAGAAGAAATAAGAAAAAGATTACGCACTAACTCTGGAAATATATATAATGTATTAAAGAAATTAAAAACAAAACAACAAAAAATAAGTGACGAATTAAAAAAACTTTTTCCAGATTATGAAAAACAATTAACAAAAAGAAAAAAAGAACAGCAAACATCCTCTACTCTATCAGAAACAGATCTACGATACTTAGGATATTATATTGGTGAAATTAACGATATTTGTCTAGGTATTGACGAAATTGCTAGAAAAGAAGGAAAAAAAGAATCAGAAATACAAGAAAGTTTAAAATCTACCTTCAATCTTTTAAAAGAAAAAGAAGGAAATATAGAATTAATAAAAACAAGATATCCTAATTGTGAAAAGATGCTACAAATAAAAGCTACAAACTTTGGAATAAAATTATATGCAAATAAAGAAGAAAAAGAAGAAGACAACTCGGATCTTAAACAAAAACAACAAAAAAGAAAAAAAGAGTCAAAACCTCAAAAAGAAAAATCATTATTAACAGAAAAAAAGGAAAAACCACTACTAAATAAAAAGCAAGAAACTATGTTAAAAGAACTTGCAAAAAATTCTGATATATCAAAAATAGAACTTGCAAATCTAATTGGATATAAAAATCCTAACAGCATATGGACAGCATTAAATATACTAAAAAAGAAGTGTGAAACAAACGAAGAAGTAAAAATAAAAGTGCTAGAACTATATCCTGACTTTTTAATGCTTAAGCCTAAACCTAAAAAGGAAAAATCAGAAAAAAAGAAAAAACCATTACTAAATAAAAAGCAAGAAACTATGTTAAAAGAACTTGCAAAAAATTCTGATATATCAAAAATAGAACTTGCAAATCTAATTGGATATAAAAATCCAGAAAGTGTGAGTACTGCATTAACCAGACTAAAAAAGAAATGTAAAATAAACACAGAATTAAAAATAAAAGTTCTAGAACTATACCCTGACTTTTTAATGCTTAAGCCTAAACCTAAAAAGGAAAAATCAGAAAAAAAGGAAAAACCACTACTAAATAAAAAGCAAGAAACTATATTAAAAGAACTTGCAAAAAATCCTAATATACCAAAAAAAGAATTAGCTGAGATTACCGGATATAAAAACAAAAAAACACTATACCAAACAATATCCATATTAAAAAAGAAGTGTGAATCAAATGAAGAACTAAAAGCAAAAGTTCTAGAACTATATCCTGACTTTTTAACACCGAAGCCTAAACCAGAAAAGAAACAACCAGAACAACAAGAAAAATCATTACTAACTAAAAAACAAGAAAAACTATTAACAGAACTAAGAAAAAATCCTAATATGCCAAAAAAACAATTAGCTGAGATTACAGGGTATAAAAATCTATACCAAACAATATCCATATTAAAAAAGAAGTGTGAATCAAATGAAGAACTAAAAGC
>CALVYD010000051.1 GCA_944371995.1 uncultured Bacilli bacterium | reverse complement strand
CTCATATATAAACGAAAAAAGCAGTATCGTTGACACTACTTTTTACACTTTATTTTTTTCATAGTCTGAATAGTTACGATAAAATAGAAAAAATAGCAAAAAATGTAAATTAAGGTCTTGTCTTTTTTATTCACATTGTGTAAACTAATAGGTGTCAAGAGGTGAGTTCTTATGGTGAGAGCTTATTGTGTTACAACTTTATTAATGAAGCAGTACTTTTTAGGGATTGTTGCCCTTTCTGAGTACTGCTTTTTTTTGTAAAATCTTGATATTTAAAAAGAAATGTGTTATAATATGCAACAAATTGAGGGGGATAGTTATGGATAATAGTACATTGAATGATATTATTATGTTAGCTGAGGATAAAACTTTAAATGGAGATAAATTAAGAAAACTGACGGAAGATGGGTGTAGGTTAGTTAATGTGATAAATGAAGAGCCATATTCTTTTTTTGATACGGTGAAGAAAAGGGTTTTAGTTCCTAAAACTTTTATTATAGGATTGAAAGCGATATATCAGGAAATTCAAGATATTAAAAATAGAGAAAAAATTGTTTCTAGAGTGTTTAATTTTAACTCTAATTTAGTTACAGGAGATTTAGCAACTTTTATTGGTTCTAAAACTAGATTTCCATATTTCGTAGATAGTTTTCAATATGATGCATCTATTTCTTTAGATCGTATGGATTCTTTAAAATTTGTTTGGGGAGATGTAGATTTACGTAAGTTACATGATTTTAGTCATGCAAAATCTTTAAATATTGTCATGGGAGATTTTTATGCTTCTACTGCACAGAATCCGGAAGGGTTACAAAATTTACAGGTTGTTACAGGTGATATGCATATGGAACAGTTTGAAAATGTAGATTTTTTGAATCCATCATTATATGTTGGAGGTACTATTTATACAAAGAATGGAGTTCATGAGTTAACTTCTTATCAGAAAGGTTATAAGTAATTTATAATTGAATTTCAAAGGGTGTTGATAATTATGGAAAATAAGAAAATAGAAATTGTCGCTAGTTATACAGATACTGTTCCTGGAAAAATTATAAAATTCAGGGCAGCAATGAAATTTTGGAATAGGTATTCTGGTGATACTTATTCGCATATTTCTTTATCTAGAGATAGTAAGTTGGGTAATATGATGTCTTTTGCAAGAAAAGAAATTAATAATCCTTTTAATTCTGGTTTAATTAAGGAAGATATTCGAACTGGTATGTTTGCATTAAAACCAGATGTTAGTCGTATTGCTGTTATGGAATTAAAAGTTTCTGAACAGCAATATAATAATATATCTTCTTTAATGGATTATTATTGGCAAAATAAGGATAATTATAAATTTAATTTTGTAGGGTTAACAAGTATGTTGATTTATGGTAAAGGTATTGAAGTTCCTAATAGTTTTTTTTGTTCACAATGGGTTGCTACTGTATTGCAAGCTAGTGGTATTGATATCTTTGATGGTAAAAAGCCTAAGGATATCAGACCGTTTGATTTTTATGGTGCTTTAAAAGATTCTATTATATATGAAGGCTTGACTGTACAGTATCCTGAATATAATCGGGAAGTTAGTTATGGTAATACTATATCAGACCAGTCTTCTGCACAAAAGATAAAGCGTATTTCCACTCCTATAGTTAGTAAAGAATCGAAACTTTGGAGGTAATATTATGCCAGGACCAAAAACACATGATATATTTTATAAATCTTTAAAGGAAAAATTAAATAAAAAAACGCTAGATTCATTTCCAAATTATGATAAATATAATATTTTTGTACAGGGACATGACTTTTTAATTTATTATGATTTTTATAATAGTAAAGTTCGTGATGCTAATATTGAAAATTCTATTCATTTGCAAGAACATAGGTTTCAAGAGTTTGTTTATAATTACTTAGCCATTGCTAAAGAATCTGGTGCATTGGAAAATGAGGATGTTAGATTATTCATAGGTCCGGGATATGTAATGCATCATTTACTTGATGCATACACTCATCCACAAATTATATATTATTCAGGTGATCATACCAGAAATCCTGAAACCAAAATATGGAATCATGGAGTGGTAGAAAACTTACTTGATATTTATATGATGGAAACATATGAAAAGATAGATGCTAGAACTTATAAAGTTTATAAAGATTTTGAGATTAATAGAGATTTGGTTAGTAGTGAATTGATTACAACTATCAACGATAGTTTGGGAGTAACTTATGGAATTAATAATGGTGGGGAAATTTTTGAAAAAGCATTTCAACAGTTAGCTCCTTATATGTGGTTAATGAAATATGATTATTTAGGATTAAAGGCAGTTTTTTTTGATAAGGTTTTAGGACCTTTTGTAAAATGTTCTAAGGCGTTTTCTTATCATAGAGATTTTCATGATGCTTTACCATATTTAAATTTAGAACATGAGGAATGGTTAAATCCAACTGATGGTAGTATATCTACTGAATCTTTTTTAGACTTGTTTGAAAAGTCTTTAAATGATGGTGCTCAAATAGTTGATGAATTAGAAAACATATGTCAAAGCGGTTCTATTCATAGAGATGATATTTATTCAATAATTCCTAATATAAGCTCTGTACACGGGTTAGAATGTGAAAGGCCATTTCAATTAAAGTATACAAAAACGACAAATAATAGATAATTATTATTTGTTTTTCTTTTGTTTTGTATTATAATTATATAAAAGTAGGAGTGGTATTTATGGCAAGTATTTCTAGTTTGTTTTTTCAAATCGCTAGTATTTTTTATATATTATTAATTGGAGTTGCATATTTTTTTAAGAAAAAAGTAGATACTTTGGAAAATCGAGTTTATAGTTCTCTAATAATAATAATTTTTATTACTTTAATTCTAGATTGTTTAAGCGTTTCCTTAGGCTTAATTTATCCTAACCTTTATGTTACTAATTTATTTGGGAAATTATATTTAGTTTCTATTCTTGCTTGGGTATTTGCTTTTACCTATTATATTTTTGTTATATCTTTTCATAAGGAAAAAAATAATATTGTTATTGATAGATCTTCTAAAACATATATATATTTTAAAAAATATTTTCATTTATTTTTGTTACTTTTTGTATTAGCTGGAAGTATTGTGCTTATAGCTCCTTTAAATGTTTATGGAGATGGAAAGATTATGTATACATATGGGCCGTCTGCTATTTTAAGTTATTCTTTTGCTGCAATTTGTATTGTGTCCTGGGTAATTTTTATTGTTCTAAATATAAAGCGAGTAGGTTTAAAAAAATATATTCCAGTATTTGCATTTGTTGTGTTAGCGGGTATTGCTGTAGTTATACAATCATCTTTTCCACAATATTTGTTAGTTACTGCTGCAGCGACATTTATAACTATTTTAACGTATTTTACTATTGAAAATCCGGATATTAAAATTATCGAACAGTTACAACTAGCTAAGGAACAAGCAGATAAGGCTAATCATGCTAAAACTGATTTCTTGTCTAGTATGTCTCATGAGATTCGTACTCCGCTTAATGCTATTGTAGGTTTTAGTGATTGTATTCGTCATACTGATACGTTAGAAGAGGCAAAAGATAATGCTAAGGATATTGTGAATGCTTCTAATACGTTACTTGAAATTGTTAATGGTATTTTAGATATTTCTAAAATTGAAGCAGGTAAGTTGGAGATTGTCAATTCTCCATACGATGCGAAAGAATTGTTTTCTAGTCTTGCTAAACTTATTAAATCTAGAATGGATGAAAAAGGACTTGATTTTCAAGTATATATTGCACCAGATTTACCTAAAGTGTTATATGGTGACCATGCTAATGTTAAGAAAGTTGTTACTAATATTTTGAGTAATGCTAGTAAATATACAGATAAAGGTTTTGTTCGTTATGAAGTTAATTGTGTTAATAATGGTAATCGTTGTCGTTTGATTATCTCTGTTGAAGATTCTGGTCGTGGTATTAAGAAAGAAAATATTGATAAGTTATTTACTAAGTTTCAACGTTTAGAAGAAGATCGAAATACTACGATTGAAGGTACAGGACTTGGTCTTGCTATTACGAAACAGTTAGTAGAATTAATGGGAGGTAAAGTTATTGTTCATACCGTTTATGGAGAGGGTTCTAAGTTTACGATTATTTTAGATCAACCTATTGAAAAAGAAAGTGCCTTACAAAAAGTACAAGGACCAAATTTGACACATTTAGACCTTACTGGTGTTAGAATATTGGTTGTTGATGACAATACTTTGAATTTAAAAGTTGCTACTAAACTATTTGAAAGATATCATGCGACGATAGAGTGTGTCGATAGTGGATTTCGTTGCCTTGAAAAGATACAAGCTGGAGAAAAATATGATATTATTTTACTTGATGATATGATGCCTAAGATGAGTGGTGTAGAAACATTGCAAAAATTAAAACAACTTCCTAATTTTTCTATTCCGGTTGTTGCTTTAACTGCGAATGCGATTACTGGTATGAGAGAAAAATATCTTGCTGATGGATTTAATGATTATTTAGCAAAACCTATTGAAAAAGATGAAATGATACGAGTGTTTGCTTCGATTTTACATTTGTCTGAAGATGTTACTGGTAAATTATTCGAAACTACGGAACTTTTAGATGTAGATGATGATGTTAATACTTCTACTACTAATAATAAAGAAGTTTATAATGAAGATTATTTAAGAAGTCATGGAGTTGATATTGATCATGCCTTAGATTTGTTAGGCGATATGGAAATGTATAAAATGACACTTCATGATTATTTGGATGAAATTGATGGAAAAGTAGAGCAATTAAAAAAATATTTGGATGTTCATGATATGCCAAATTATGCTATTTTAGTTCATTCTATGAAAAGTGATGCTAAATATTTAGGATTTATGTCGTATGCAGATATTTGTTATCAACACGAGTTAAAAAGCAAAGAAAATGACTATTCTTACTGTGTAGAACATTTTTCTGAATTAAAAAACGAACTACAAAAATATTTAGATGTAGCTCGTTCGTTTAGTAAGCATGTTAATTAAGATTTAATAGATAAATTGATAGAGAAAGAATTGTTGCAAATAGGCTAAACAGAATATATGGTATTAAATATTTGGCACTTTTTTCTTTTACATCTTTCGTTTCTTTGTATAAAAATAGGGAAGTAATAAATGTTAAAATACAAGATACAAATCCTAGGAATGTACTTTTCAGTAAGAAAAATAAAGGTTGAAAAGACTGATTTGCTATATAATTTAATAGTAGGGTATACTTATATGATTTAGGTATATCTTTTATCTTGTAAGTATTTAATATTTGGTAAATACTAATACTGATGCAAATGTAGATAATAGACCATATAATACCATATGCCATTTCTGGTGGAGTAAAGAATGGTAAAGTTAGAGAATTATAGAATTCTTTATCGATTGGAATTAAAGAAGATAGGAACCAGGGAAGTAGAATAATAATAAATTTGAAAAATGCTTTCATAAAACACCTCTTTCTTTATTTTATGTTTTAGTATATAATATTATTAGTATTTTGGAGGGATTCAATGGAAAATGAAATTTTAATGGATGACAAGAATGTTCTTGTGATGAAGTTACTTCATTATTTTATTATAGACAAAAATTACAATCCTATTATATTACAAGGTGTAGAAAATGAAATTTGGTTAGAAAACTTAGAAGAAGACTATAAAGTTGTTCGTATTGTATCTTCTTATATACATAATGATGAACAATTTAATTTTGATATGTTTAAGACTAAGAGAATTGTTAAAAAGATTAAGAAAAAAACTTTGTCATTTAACATTAATACTTTAAGTATTTTCTTAGATTTAGGTGATAATGTTAGTCAGGATATTCATGCTATACCTAATGTTGAGTGTGTTAAGATTAATACTGAGTCTGATTTTAAGAAGAGTGAGGTTATAAAGAAAGAGTTTCCTGATTTAACTAAAAAATTAAAATATAGTGAAGAAGGAATTGATTTATTTGCAAAAATAACAAGTGATATTAATGAACATAATAAGAAAGATGCTAAAAAGATTAATGCTGTGTTTAAGAATAAGTTTCCTATGATTACTTATTGGTTAATTGCTGTTAATGTTATTTTGTACGTTATTCCAATTTTATTTGGACAATACAATGATTTAATTAATAATTATTCTGTTTGGGGACCTGCTATTCGTGAGGGACAGTATTATCGATTACTTACTGGTATCTTTTTACATGGTGGTATTCTTCATTTGTTATTTAACTGTTATGCTTTATATGTTATTGGTGCTCAAGTTGAGAATTTCTTAGGACGTATTAAGTTTATTATTATTTATTTAGTTTCTGGTATCACTGGTGCTTTATTTTCTGTAATTTTTGGTGGTAATTTTGCCTCTATTGGAGCATCTGGTGCTATTTTTGGTTTGCTTGGAGCTTTAGTTTATTTTGGATATCATTACCGTGTTTATTTAGGAACAGTTATTAAAAGTCAGATTATACCTTTAATTGTACTTAATTTACTTTTAGGCTTTTGTGTGTCAGGAATTGATAATTTTGCTCATGTCGGTGGACTTATTGGAGGTACTTTAATGTCTATTGCTTTAGGTGTTAAAGATAAGAGTAGTTGGTTTGAAAGAATCAATGGCTGGATTATTACCATTATTTTCTTAGTATTTACTATTTATATGGCATTTTTCTATACAATATAGGGATATTACAACTGTAATATTCTTTATAAATTGAAAAATTAAGTGTCCAAAAAGGGCAAAAAAAGACACATAGAATTACCTATGATACAATGTAAGTGCGA
>CALVYD010000050.1 GCA_944371995.1 uncultured Bacilli bacterium | reverse complement strand
AGAACTGATTTCTAGTCCTCTTACGTAGTTCATTTATCATAAGTTTTGGTTTCACCAACACTATTTGACATTGAACCAGAGTTTTTTTGTCGACAACTTCAGTCTTTAACTCTACTATCTTCTTGTTTTATTAATATGTTTTTTCTTTTTCTTTCGGCTCTAGAGCTTTTAATATTTCCAATTCTATA
Source organism: uncultured Bacilli bacterium (assembly GCA_944371995.1). Lineage (GTDB taxonomy): Bacteria > Bacillota_I > Bacilli_A > RF39 > UBA660 > Faecimonas. The sequence continues at coordinate 6,742 of CALVYD010000050.1, read as the reverse complement.
GCGGAACGAAATGCTCTTGATTTATCTATAAATTCATTAATTGTATCTTGGTCAACATTAGACCATGAAAAATTGATTGTTGGAATTGGTAATTCTTCGCTTTTGTGATTAGCATATTCTCTAATAAATTCTCTTGTTGTTCTACCATTGCCTTCTCTAAATGGATGTATGTTTAACAATTCTGTGTAGTAAGTTGTTAAAAAAGTAGCAAAAGAATATATAGAAGTTATATTTTTGCTTTCTTCTTCCATTGTCTGAAAAGTTCTATTTAATCTTTCATCGATTTCTTCTACTGGTGCAAAATACGAATTATTCTTTTGCATATAGACTGTTCTATATTTTCCAGCAAAAGGATATATGTCAGAGAATAAATAGTAATGAATTGCTTTAAAATGTTCTTTTCCATAACTTAAATCTAGTGGGTTTTCATGTAGTTCTATCAATTTTTTAAATGTTATTTCTGCTTCTTTTTCTTTTAATTCTTCTTTATCTGTAATACCTAAGTTGTTTTTTAAAACATTTGTTCCTTCTATGAAATATTCGTCCCAATTTCTATCGTTTTCTTCTCTTGTCATACTTTAATTTCCTTTTTCTTTTATTAGTATATTTGGTTTTTGTATTAGTGTATTCTTTACCTCTTCTATTGTTTTTTCTGGTACTACAATGGAGTCCATCTGAAATGATGCTATTACATTTTGGATTATTTTCTCTCGTTCTGTTTCATTCATGTTTACACCTCTTTACTACCTATTTATATTATAGCATATTTCTGTTATTTTGTATCATTCTTATATAATACATTAATATCTACTGCAGTATTAATTCCATCAATTCTTCCATCTTGACATAATTGCCACATTATATAGTGTGAATCATAATCTGTTTGATCTGTATAGTGTGCTAACCATACATCATAGTCATGATATTTCCAAATGCTATTTAAATAGTTTTTACTTCCATAAAGCATTCCATCATACCCTTTATCTTCTACCTTTTCTAAGAAAGATTCTGCTACTTCATTTAGTCCGAATAGTGATAATTCCATTTGATTAAAACTGTTATAACACTCCCAGTCAAATGCTATTGGAAGAGTTATTTCATAGTCTTTTATTTGATCTAGTACCCAGGTTGCTTGTTTTCTTGCTTCCTTTTTACTATTGGCATAGGAATAAAAATATACTCCTACCTTTAGGTCATTTGCTAACGCATTTTCTATATTTTGTTTAAAGTAGGGATCTAATACATATTCTCCGTCTACTCCTTGTTGAGAGCCTACTCTAATCATTACGAAAGTCGCTTTAGCATCTTTTACCTTTTTAAAATCAATATCTCCCTGCCATTTTGATACATCAATTCCTATTTCTGTATTTTCATCTTTGTGTGTTGTGACAACGTCATTAAAAGCTGTTACTACTTCTTCTCTTTGTTCTTCTGCTTCTGGCGTTTGAGTTGTTGTTGCAGGTGCTGGTTCATAAACATTTAAAGTAAAATTAATTCGTTCTTCATTATTATTACAATCTTTTGCAACATAAGTTAAATTATAGGTTCCTGCTGTATTTAAATCATAAGTTCCCTCAATTTTACAAGTAGGATTACTATCATAATTATCGGCACAGAATATTTCGTCTTCTAGATTTAGGTTGCTTCCTACTCTTGCACTATAACTTCCTGATAACCAGACTAAAGGTTTTTCTTCATCTACTACATCTATCGTAAATACACCTCTTTTTTCTTTATTATTCTTGTTTTTATATACAAAAGATACTTCTTGCTTGCCAAGTTCTTCCGTATTTAATGTTTTATTGGTTATCACTTTTCCGTCAATAGACGCAATTAAATCCTTTACTTTTAATTTGCTATATACTGGTACTTTTAAATTCTCAATTAACGTATATCCAGTATTATCTATTTCAGGTGGTGCTAGTAAGGATATTGCTACACCTAAAACAATTAAGAATGCTCCTAGTGAGCTAATAATTATTATTTTCTTTTTCATAAATCACCTCATATATCTAATATTCCTAAGATGATAATTCCTATTACTACTAGTGATATTGCTAGATAGTGTTTCTTAGATAATTTTTCCTTTAAAAATATTCTAGACCATAATAGAGATAATATGCAATAAGAACCTACGATTGGTGCTGTAATTACAGAATTTGCACTCATTGCATACACATAGAAGAATTGTCCTATTGTTTCAAAGATTGCGGCTATTACTTTAGGTTTTTCACTTTTTATTGTTAATTTTGCTCTTTTTTTCTTTAAATAGATATATGTAATTATACTATATATCAAGAAAGTATATTCATAAGCAATTAGAGCATTATCTTCACTAATTAATTTCATTTTATCTAGATAGATAGCGTCTAGAAAAGTTCCTAGACCATCTAAGATACAGTACGCAACAGGAAATATCATTGTTAATAAAACTATTTTCTTTTTCGTTAGGCTATTTTTTAGTGTTACTCTGTTATCTTTTTCTTCTTTTGATTCTATTACTCCAAGAAGTATTACACCAATCAATATTAACAAAAATGCTATATAAGCTGGTATTTGTAGTGTTTCTTTAAAAAATAGTAAAAGTAATATAGCAGTAATTACTCCACTACAATTTTGTATAGGACTAGCAATAGATAATTCTAGGTATTTTAATCCTTTATATCCTATTACCATACTTATAATATATAATAATGATACTGGTAGATATCTGATTATTTCTATTATGTTAAAATCTATTCTTTTTACTAACATATAAATTGTTGCGTGTATTCCCATGATTAGTCCTACACAAATACCGGTTTTTAGATGGTTATAATCCCCGGATTTTTTATTTCCAATCTTATAAAATAAGTCAGCAGTTCCCCAGCATAGAAATGTCATTAAGGCAAATAACATAAACATTCTCCTTATTATTTATATTATAACTTATCTTTATAGAAAAGACAAAAATATCCACAACTTTTGTGGATATTTATTTTGATGATTTAGTTTCTTCCACAGATTCTGTTAATTTCTCATAGGTAGTAGCACCTGGAATTGTTAATTTTATTACAGAATCTTTTACTATGAATGAATTAGGATAAGAAATAATTTCAAATTTTGAAAAGAATTCTCCTGTTTCATCTATTAATACCGGGAATGTTATGTCTTTATTTTCGATAACATTTTTGATTTGTTTTGTGCTCTTATGTTCTAATTTTGGTGATACTACTGATAAAAGAATGACATCTTCTTTATTCTTCTTATAATTATTATATAGTTTTTCTAATTCTTTTAATTCTTTTTTACAAGCACTACAGTCAGTTGACCAGAAATGTAGTATTACTGTTTTATCTTTATAATCATTCCAGTTATGCGTTTTATTATTTTGATCTTTTAGAGTGAATTTTTCTACTTTATATTGTGATTTTTTATTTATTTTACTACTTAGTCCGTTACTACAACTTGCTAGTCCTGTCTCTTCATTGATACCACAGTTTTGTTCTAGTTTTGAGGAAGTTTCAAAATCTATATTAGTAACTAGTATATAACTTCCTACTAATACAAGTAATACTCCTCCTACTTGAACTACTCTTTGCAAGATATTTTGTTTTTTCTTTAAAAAACTTAAAGCTTCTCCAGTAAATAGACCTAGTATTAAGAATGGAATAATAAATCCTATGGCATATATTAATACTAATATATTACCTAATAACATACTATCTGCACTACTAGCCATTATTAATACAGAAGATAGTGCTGGCCCTACACATGGAGTCCATGCAAAACTAAATAAGAACCCTAGGGCGAAGGCAACTACCGGGCTCATTTTATTAGGATTAATATTTATATTTAGCTTCTTTTCTTTTTGTAAAGACTTAAAGTTTATAATCTTTAATTGAAATAGTCCTAATATTACGATGATAATTCCACCTATTATTGCGATAATTGTCTTATATTCTTTGAAAAAACTACCTAGTGCTGTGAAAGAGAGTCCTAGAATAAAAAACGACATTGATATTCCTAGTACAAAGAATAGGGTATATAAAAATACTTTCTTCCTTTTATATATAATTTTTCCATCTTTTGTTTTTTCTTTGGCATTACCTGCTAGATATCCCATGTATAATGGTAATAGTGGAATGACGCAAGGTGAAAAAAATGAGATAATACCTTCTAATAAAACTGTTACTCCCTGTATTAAAAAGTCCATTTTCTACCTCCTCTTCATTATGCCTACTATATTTTAGCAAACATTATGCTAGAAAACAAGTAGATATTCATGAAAAAAAGCCCTTTCGGACTTTATATTTCTATTTCTTCTATATTTTTAATTCCTTTGCTCATTACCTTATAATAAATGAGTATAGATGCCATTAATAGTAAGATAATTAACATACCTTTTAAGATAGAAAGTGGTATTAATACTACTTTATTTAAATAATATATCCCTCCACCTAATACTACAGCAATAATCATAGAGATTGCCATAGAGAAGAAAGTGTTTTCATTACCTCTTAAAGCATTTAATTCATCTTCCCAGACTAATTTTGGATTTACGGTATCTAGATATATTCCTAAATAAGTAAAGAAGATACATGATAATAGAGATACTACTGTAAATACTATGAAGTCCATAAATGTAGCTTCTAAGAAATAACAGATAATTAATAAATAGATAAAGTTAAATCCAAAACTAATAATAATTGATATTAAAGCTTTGATATTTAATTGTGTTTTATATTCTACTGGAATATATTTCATAAATGGTAAATGATGTCCTTCTCTAGAGATAGAACTTGATGCAATACTATTTGCTGTTGTTAGAATGGCAGATATTGCAAATATAGCAATAAATACTACTAGTAGACCTAACGCTTCTCCTTGTTTATAATGGTTTACAAACTCGAATATTACGTTATCTTGTCCTTGAATTAAGTAAATTAGAATTATAATAATTGGCCATAATAGATTACTTAAAATACAATTACTAAAAAATGATGGTGTTCTAACTAGTATTTTTAATTCTTTTTCAATATAAGTTTTTACATAACTACTTTTTTCTGCTTTTTTTAGTGTTTCAGATAATTGTGTTTTATTATCCATAGCATTGCTACTAATTCGTTTTACTCCTGGAATATATATTTCATCTGCTAGGGCCATAAAGATTAAATAAGCAAATACATTAATTAATAAATACATGATAAATGCAAAAATATTATTTGCAGTAATAGCTGTTACTAAGAAATAGGTACTAGGGAAAATAATATTCATAATATCTAGGAATCCTACTTTTCCTTGTGCTAATAATGGAATAAATTCGGTTATACTATCATTATTTAAATATCCGATTGCTATCATTCCTACTATAATGATGATTCCTAGCATTACTAATGTTAACATATTGTTTTTATTCTTTATTAGTTTAGTAAATCTCATTATTAATAAAGCAATAATTCCACAGTATACTAATGGTAATATTGGTAATGTTATAATACCTATTAGACTCATAAGAGCTGTAGATATACTTACACCTTCAATAATTAAAAATCCTAAGAATGCAGCTATTAAGAATAAAAACTCCATCAAACTTTCACTAATTAGTACAGCCATAAATTTAGAAGAAATTAATAATTTAGGTTTTATTGGTAATGGTAATATGTGTTCTATGTCTCCTGAAAAATAGAACGTATTTAATATTATATTAAATCCAAAAATCATAGAGAAAATACAGATAAATTGTATTACTAATAATAAAGCGTTTCCTATATTTCCAGCATAGGCCATATTATTTAGTATTTCTTCTTTAATTCCACTAGTTGCTGCTGCTACTAAAAAAGTCATTAATATAAAGCATGGAATAAAGATAAATACGGTTGCTATAATACCTAATGTAATATAAAAGTTTTTCTTTTTTGCTTTTTCTGATTTTGGCATTTCTCCAGATAGTAGAAATGTTCTTACTAATTTACTATACATCTTCATCTTGAACCATCCTCAAGAAAATTTCTTCTAAGTCTTTTTTGGTATATTTTTTCTTTAGATCTTTTAATGTTCCTTGATATAGTATTTTTCCTTCTTTGATGATGATTACTCTGTCACATAATTTTTCTGCTACTTCTAAGACATGGGTTGAAAATAGTACTGCGTGTCCTTTTTTGGCATGGTCTTTCATCATTTCCTTTAGTTGATGTGCTGATTCTGGATCTAGACCTATTAATGGTTCATCTAATATCCATACATCTGGTTCATGAATAAGAGCCGCGATTACCATCATCTTTTGACGCATACCATGAGAATAACTTATCATTTCTGCATCTAGGATATTTTCTAGACCAAAAGCTTTGGTTAATGTTTTTATTCTTTCTTTACGTTTATTACTACTTACATTATAAATATCAGCAATTAAATTTAGAAATTCTATTCCTTTTAGACGAAGAAACATATCTGGACTATCAGAAATATATCCTATGTTTTGTTTTGCTTCTAAAGGTTCTTTATCAATATCATAGCCAGCTACTTTAATATCGCCTTCATCTTTTTGATAGATTCCTGTTAATAATTTTAATGTTGTAGTCTTTCCACTTCCATTTGGTCCAATGAATCCTACTATTTCTCCAGGATTTACAGTAAATGATATGTTATCTACTGCTTTATTTGTATCATTAAATACTTTTGTAACATTTTTTACTTCTATCATACTATTACCTCCTTATTATTATTTTAATACTTCTACCTTACTTTAAGTCAATACTTCTAT
>CALVYD010000049.1 GCA_944371995.1 uncultured Bacilli bacterium | reverse complement strand
ATATATAAACGAAAAAAGCAGTATCGTTGACACTACTTTTTACACTTTATTTTTTTCATAGTCTGAATAGTTACATTATGATAACAAACTTTATTACTACAGCATTAGGAGATGGAGAAAAAATAACATTAGATGAAAAAACAAAAAAAGTGTATAATATCTTAGGAGACTATCCTGAAACAATAGCTGAATTTATGGTAGAAAAAATCATAAATAATGAGAAAAATAATGTAAAATTTACCTGGTTAACCAATAGAAAAGCCGCCTGGCGTTTTATGACATCAGGATTTAATAAAAGAGATTTCTTTAGTAAATAAAAGGTTGCAAAAAGCAGCCTTTTATTTTATGATAAAAAATAACGAAGGAAAGAAGAGATAAAATGGATGAAATAAAAAAATTTGTATATAAATATCAAAAAATGACCAAAGAAGAAAAAATAAAAGCAATAAAAGGAAGCAGCATAGAGTTTTTAACAACAGCTTGTTGCTACGGGAAAATGTTAGGAATAGATATTACAAGTGAGATAAAATCTTTACAAGAAGAAATAGGAAAAGAAGTGATTGAGAATTTGTCAGAACAAGAAAAAGGATCAAAAATAGAACTATTAAAAGCAGAAATTTTAAGTATTTTAGAAACCGTTGAACTAGAGAAAGAAGTATATGAATATACAGAAGAGGAGCAAAAAATATTAGATGAATATTTTCAAAAGACAAGTGATAAAGTATTAGAAAACATATTAGAAGGAATCAGAGATAAATTACTAGTAAAAGAAAATAGACCTAGAAGAAGAAAAAATCAATTTAATGTATCATCTCCTGCAGTAGTATTCCCGGATTTACATCATTCAACATTAGAACTAAATTATTTGGAAAATCTTTATCGAATTAAAATAACCGACTTAAATCTTGATAAATTAGGAATTGTAGATTTAAAAATAGTAACTAGTCAAGCAAAGATAAAATCTCCATTTTATCAAATCTCATATTCGAATCCTAACAAAATGAAAAAGACAAAACATTTCTGGAGAGATTATATCCTAACTACAACATGTGATTTAGAAAAAGCAAAAAGTTTAATAAAAACAAGGTGAATTAGTTCACCTTGTTAAATAATATTAGAAGAAATAGAAATAATTAAATCCATATCATCATCTTTAGCCATAATATTTCTATGGAGTTCACCACATTTACTACAACGGTAAATAATCTTATAGGTATCTTTAAACTTTTCAATGCCAATAGGTTGCAACAAGCCTAAACAGGTATTTTTTCTATCCCCAGGCATAATATCAACGTGTTTAGAATAAAGACAAAAAGGACAATGATCTCTAGCAGTATAACCTAAAGGAGTAACCTTCTTACCACAGTTTTCACATATAAATTCTTCATCACGCATTGTAAATTGTTTCATAATATCACCAACTGTAGTTATTATAACAGGAAATAAATTGAAAAAAAAGAAGCTATTTGTTATAATGAATAAGAAAATGAAAGTCGGAAGTGATACTATGAATTTTAAAATAAATGAGTTTGAGGGACCATTAGATTTATTACTTCATTTAATTAAAGAAAATAAAATGGATATTATGAATATAGAAATAGAAAAAATTACCGAACAATACATCTCTTATTTAAATGAACAAGAAAAAATGAATCTAGAAATTGCCAGTGAATACTTAGTTATGGCTTCTGAATTAATAGAATTAAAATCAAAGTTATTACTTCCTAATCCTAAAGTAGAAGAGACAGAAGAAGAACAAATAGACCCTAGAGAAGAATTAGTAAATAGATTATTAGAATATCAAGCCTATAAAGAAATTACCAAAGTATTAAAGGAAAAAGAAGAATTAAGAAAAGAGATTTATACGAAGTCTCCAGAAAATATTAAAAACTATATTGAAGAAGATACCAAATTGTCATCGGATATTACATTAGATGATTTAGTAGAAGCATTTAAAAAATATTTAGAGAGGAAAAAGGAATCTAGACCATTAAAGACGAAGGTGACAACAAATGAGATTAGTGTCTCTTCTAGAAGATTAGAAATTAAAAGTATATTAAAAAAGAAACCAAAAGTTTCTTTCTTTGAACTATTCCCAGTATTGAATAAAGAATATATAGTTGCAACTTTTCTAGCAATATTAGAAATGGCTAAAAATAAAGAGTTAAAAATTACACAAGATAAAAATTTTGATGATATTATATGTGAGGTGCCAGATGAAAAATAAAGCAGTATTAGAAGGTTTATTATTTGTAGTAGGAGAAGATGGATTAACTCTAGATCAAATAGAAGAAGTATTAGAGTTAAAGGAAGAGGAAGCAAAAGAACTAGTAAATGAATTAAAACATAGTTATGAAAATGAAGATAGAGGACTTAGAATCGATTTTTTAGGAAATAGATTAAAGTTAACTACCAAATTTGAACATAGACAATATTATCAAAAATTATTAGAAAATCCAGAGACGAATACATTAAGTCAAGCAGCTTTAGAAACTCTAGCAATCATTGCGTATAATGAACCGATTACTAGAATGCAAATAGATAAACTAAGAGGAGTAGGAAGCAGTCAAATGATTAGAAAATTAGTGGCAAAAGGATTAGTAAAAGAGTCTGGTAGAAGTGATTTACCAGGAAGACCTATTCTTTATGAAACAACAAATGATTTTCTAGATTATTTCGGATTAAGTAATATTAAAGAATTACCTGATATGGAAAAATATATTGAAGCAAGTGAAGCAGAAATAGAAGAAGAAAAAGACTTATATACTTCAAAATATAAAGAAGAAAAAGATAATGAAAACAGATAATCAATGATGCTATATAAAAGTAAAGTGAAGAAAAGATTAGAAGAAGTGTTAAGCATTTTTCCTAGAAATACAAATCTATTCATGGAATATGTCTTGTCACTAAAAGTTAGAATTTTAGATAAAAAAATAATAAAAGACCTAATGCTTTTTACCAGCACTAGGTCTTTTTAACATTTCTTCATAAACCTCTCCAATACTTATTTCTTCTTCCTTATTAACATCATGAAAATCAACTTTTAAAATATGCATAGTATATTGAGAAGATATAGTAGAATATAAATCAATTACAGTAGGTAATTGTGAATCGGTTAACTGCTCTAAAGAATTAATAAATAAATGACCATCTAAAAATTCCCTATTGCCAGAAGTACACCCTTGGTAAGGAAGAATTTGAAAGTCATTTAATAAAATACCACATAAAACAAGAAGATTATCTTCTTTATCAATATTATCTACAGACATACCAATTTTCGCATATTCTTGCTTAATAATTTTTTGAAAGAAAGTAGAATGTTTATCTTCTCCTTCTTTCATCGCTTCAATACTTCCATCACGCATAATAACAAGTCCGGTAGTAAAAGGATTAATATTATCTTTCATAAAATCACCATATTAATTATACCAAAAAAAATATAAAAAAAACTAGCAATTAAAAAAATATATGATATAATCTATTATGTAATGCCTGCGTGGCGGAATTGGTAGACGCGCTGGACTCAAAATCCAGTGTTAGCGATAACGTGTCGGTTCGAGTCCGACCGCAGGCACCAGTTATACCTATAAAGTCCTTGAAAAACCAAGGATTTTTATTTTTTTTACTCCCAAAATTACTCCGAAGTATGAAATTTGAAAAAGAAATAATAGGATTAAAATACAGAAAATAATAATTAGTAATAGTCATGAAATAGGATAAAATAATAATAAAATATAATTGACAAAATGTATAAACGTTGTATATACTAAGATAAAAGGAGCGGATATGTATGGAAGTAAGAATTCAAAAATGGGGAAATTCTTCTGGAATTAGAATTCCAAGTAGTATGTTAAAAAACTTAAATATTAAACCAAATGATATATTAAATATTAATCAAGAAGATGATAAAATAATAATTAGTGTTCCCAAAAAAAGGAAGATATCCCTAGAAGATAGATTTAAAGCGTATCATGGTAAAAATTTGGCGAAAGAATTTTCCTGGGATGACAATGTCGGGAGAGAAATATGGTAAAAAAATATATTCCAAAACAAGGTGATGTTGTTTTTTTAGATTTTAATCCTACAATTGGTCATGAGCAAAAAGGATTTAGACCAGCGGTAGTTATCAGTACCAATATCTTTAACATAAATACGAAAATGGTAATGGTATGTCCCATCACCTCTAATGAAAAAGAATTTCCAACTCACTATAAGTTAGAAGACACGAAAAATATACATGGATCTGTCTTATGTGAACACATAAGAAGTATAGATTATGAGATTAGAAATTTAAAATTTATAGAAAAGTTAAGTAATAATGATTTTATAAGTATAATTACATTATTAAATGCATGTATAGAAGAATAAATATTTGAAAAAAGATTCAGGGAATGTCCTCCTATTTATGTTATTTGGAAGCACTGTCTAATTTTTAAGGGAAAGAATAGGACAAAAATCACTCCTATTTAAAATAGCAACAAATTAACAAAACTAAAATAGATGATTATAATTAAACGATTAGTCATTTATTTTTTTATCACAACGTAACTTTTTAATTTTTGCTTGTTGCTTCTCTTCAGATGACGGTAGACCTAAAAGGGTGTTGCTTTCAATTGATAAAATATTATTAATACTATTAACTCTTTCAAAGTCTATTTTACCAGTATCATCTACTAAAGCAGTGATTCCTAAGGAACCAATTTCACCTGTAATTGTATTTAAAAACTCACTATCTTCATTATGGACAATTTGGATGAAATTTCCCATGGCATAACATTTGTGTTGGATAGAATCTAGTATTACTTCACCATCTGCCTTTTGAAGTATTGTTCTCAATTTAGATTCACCATAACCATCTACAAAATGCTTATAAATACAAAGATAATTATTGACAATAAAATAACTAAAACCTTCGTGATAGATGCTAAAATTAAACTTGTTATAATCAAAATCAGGAATAATAACATTAAGATTTTCATCAAAAAAGTCCATTTTTTGCGTTGAAAGATTTACACCATAACCATAAGGTAAGGAAAGGTGAAAATGGATATAATCATAATCAACATCTCTGATACTACCATTTTCGGCATTTAATAATTGTCTATGTTCATTTTCTCCATCAAAGGTTCTGAGAACAAACATACGCTCCTTATTACTATCAACACTTTCATAACTATTAGCAGCTATGGTTATAACTGGTTCAAAATCATTATTATAAAAATGATAATCTGTTATTTCTGAATCAAGACTATCTTGACCTATATATGTTAAGGGTGTCCAATATGGATAGCCTTCAATACGAAGATGGGAGATTGCTTTTCCGGTATTCAAGTTAACAAATAAATGTTTATTTACTTGTTTTCCATCAATTGTATAGGGTAAGCAAAGTTTTAATGTATTGGAAACAATTTCATAATCAATAACTTCCTGTAATTCATCGACAGCAATTTCCCTGGCTAGCTCCAAATCCGGAGTAAACATTTTGATGACTCCTGCCTCCATAATAATAAAATGCCCATTATGATAGGTAGGTTTCGCAATAATTTCATCATTTTGTTCTATTGTTTTCATATCTAATGTGAAATCTTCATTAACCTTTACAATACACAAATCTTTTTCTTTTTCAATAATTAAATAATTATTATTTATTTCTATCCAACCATCAATATCTTTTAATAGAATTTTACCATCAGCATTTATTACGCATCTTTTATAATCAAAAAAACTTGTATGAGAATTATGACGTTCTCTAAATACATATAAATTATTTCCTAATGAATTCTCAAACTCATAATCATCTGGAGCTGGTAAATATTGTTTGGTCTCAATATCATAGATAGTATTATTTCCTCCGCCAATTTTCATAATGACATGTAATGTTCTATCATCTTGTTTACTTATATGCCAAGCTTTTTCATCTTCAAATAAGACTTCCATAGTATTTAAATCCACAACACACGTTGAGAAGTTCTTTGTCATGACTGCACAAAATTTATCTTCCATATGAAATATATTTGATAAATGATAATAATCAGAAACATCATATATCTCTGCACCATTAGTTAATACTTTTTGTCCATTATCTAATATAAAAAACAAATAATCACCAAATTTCTCTATATCGATAATTTTTATATGTTTAAATCCTAATTCTTTATTTGAAGTATTAGCTAATTCATTATTTAACATAGTATCACCCTTAAAATTAAATCTATTATATACTAAAACTGTTAAATTTAATATAGTTGTTTATGACTACAAAAAGCATAATTCTATTTATAAAAGGAAAACTATCTGCTAAATTATATGTTATAATTTCCATATAAGGTCGTGAAAATATGAAAGATAGAAATGAAAAAAGAGAAGAAATAGTAAGACACCTAGTAACAACTGTAGCAACCGAAGCTAATATAAAAGAAAAAGAAGTAATAGAAAGAGAAATCGATACAATATCAAAAATGAAAGATCAAGAAGCAATGGATTATATATTAATCACGCTAAACAGGTTTTATGAACGAAAAATACTAACAAAAGAGCAAATTATTTCAAATGCCGAAGATATTTTATCATTAAGTACAGAAGAATATAAAACGATAGATGATTTACTAAATAGATTATTCTGGCTAAAAAGTAGAAACTTCGATCATCAAAATACATCTCTAAGAGAAAATCATGAATTAGTAATGGAAACTTTCGATAAATTAAATGCTCTAATTGAAAATAACTTTGATTGTTTTTATACTGGTGGATTACAGGGATATATTGCTACCAATCAAAGATTAGAAAGATTTCATGGCGACATAGACTTATTTATAAATGAAAATGAATTATTAGAATTAAAAAAGGTAATAGATGAAAGTAGTGAGTTTACTTTTAAAAGTTCTCTAGAGAAAAAAGGAAAAACAGGTCATGAATTTGAAATCGTATGTAAGGATAAACCAATGAGTATAGGGTTATTTCTATTTGAAAGGGAATTTGATGACAGTGTTACTCTAAAGTCATATTACTATGAAAATAAAGAACTACATGTACAAGAGAGACATTATGACAAAAAATATACGAATATAGTATTTCCTAAAGTGCCTAGAACCTATCATAATCATTGCTATCAAATGATGAGTCTAGAAGCAATTTATAATTCTAAAAAAAATGGACGCATAAAAGACAAGTATGATGCTAAAAAAATAGAGCCCTATATAAATCAAGAAACCGAAAAATATCTAGATTTGGAACAAGTAAATCAAGTAATGACAACGAAAACAGTAAATAGAGGCGTCATTTTAGAAATAGAAGGAATGTGTAACTATTCAGACTATGGCACGCAAAAGTAAAGAGTAATTATTTATAATTGCTCTTTTTAGTTTACAAATAACAC
>CALVYD010000048.1 GCA_944371995.1 uncultured Bacilli bacterium | reverse complement strand
GCGAAACATGCAGCGTCACATTTACCATAGACATTTGCTAATACTACTACACCATCCAATACGGCAGTTGCATTTCTATCTAAGTAAGGTGTATATGGGGCGGTTTTGTCTATTTTATAGTCTGGATCCGCTCCACACAATTGGTTATTTCCTGCAGCATCATATACTCGTACTCCTACCTTTCTTAATCCTTCTCCAGAAATTGTTTTGTTTCTTGTACTAGGATTATTATCTCCCCAGTTTATCCAATCTTGCCAACCTGAAGATGCTCTTGTTCTGGTGTACCAAGTATATTTTGTTGTGTCACCAGAGAATCCAAAGGTAAAATCTATATTTTGATTTGTCCATGTATTAGCAGGAATAGAAGAAGATATAGATGGACAAGCAGGGGCAGTCCAGTCAATCATATAATGTATAGTTACTTCATCACTGATATTTCCAGCATTATCTATTACTCGATATTTACTGATTCGATTCTTTTCATTTAAATAGAAATCATCTAAATTGGGTTCGTGGAACCATCCAGCACCATCATCATATTGTACTTCTTTTACTCCACTTCCACCTTTATCTGCTGGATATAAATCACGGAATACTCCATTTCTAGTCCATGTTCCTGGTTTATAAGGTTGACCCGTTGTATCTTGTGTCAATTTATACCCTAATGTCGGTCTTGTTTTGTCTATATATTTATTTACTGTACATGTATTTGTATTTCCTACTTTATCGGATATGGTTATTTCTCCGGTTTTTCCTTCGGTTGTGAATGTCTTATTAAATGATGCGGCGGTACAGCCACTTAGACTATCATTACATTCTTGACTGATATATCTATCTTTATTGGTCCAAGTCGTACTTGATCCTGATGCTGTTCCACAACTTGGTGCTGACTTATCTATATTATAAGTTGCTTCTGTTCCACATAACTGTTCATTTCCTACGGCATCATATACTCGTACTCCTACTTTTCTATACCCTTCAGAAGATATTGTTTTCTTTGTTACACTTGCTTTATTTTCTCCCCAGTCTGTCCAATCATTGTCTCCTACTTTCGTATACCAGATATATTTTGCTGTATCACTTGTAAATTTAAAGGTATAAGTAATATCTTTATTGGTCCAAGTTCCAGCTTTTGTTGATGATGTAATCGTTGGACATTTTGGTGGTGTCTTATCGATATATTTGTTTACTTCACACTGTGTTGTATTTCCAGCATTATCTTCTATTTCTATATTGTCTGTCTTTCCTTCAGTTGAAAATGTTACTTCAAAGGTATCTTGCTTACATTTACTATACTCTTCTTCTTTACATTTTACACTGATTGTTCTATCTTTATTTGTCCATTCTGTACTTTCTCCTGTTACTTTTCCACAAGTTGGTTTCTCTTTATCTAAGTATACATTTACCTTACATTCATTTGTATTTCCAGCATTATCTTTTATCGTAAAGGTATGCGTTGTCGTTGAAGTTGTGAACTTCTTACTATAACTTTCTTTTACACATCCACTTTCTCCATCACTACAATATTGCGTAATCGTAAAATCTGTATTCGTCCAGCTTGTCTTTTCTCCATCTACATTACTACAACTTGGTTTCGTATTGTCTATTTTATAGGTTCCAAATTGTTCTCCAGTTACTCTATCATTTCCTAATACATCCTGTACTCCATTCGCTGTCGTAGTTCGATATGGTTCTATTACTAAATAATATTCTCCTGTCACATCTACTACTTTTTTCTTTGGTATTTTATAACTTACTTTCGTTACTCCCTCTTTATTATTGTAGTTATGTGTATATTCTTTTCCTACCTTTACTCCAGCCGTATTTACCCAGTAATATTTAATACTTGTATTTTTATTTAGTCCACTTGCATCTGATACTTTAATCGTTACCGATAAATCTTCTGGCTTTACCCAGTCAGATTTTGATGACGGACTAGCTTCAATTATTGGTACTTCCGTATCTGGAGAGTTCGTACAAGTAAAGGTTGTATCTACTTCTTGTTTATAGACAACTTCGCCATCTTGCCTACAAATTAAGGCAACGTCATAACGATAATCATCGTTAATCTTTCTAATTCTAACATAAGTTTCAGAATCGTTAGAACAAGTAATATCACGATCACTAAAATCTTTGATAACATTACTTGATTTCAAAACAGAATATGGAATCGTTACACAGCCAGAATTATTATTACCAAACATATCTCTGGCATTCGAATCCGTATATAGTTTAGCACCTCGTTCTATAGACATCTCATAAGCTTCATATTTTCTATTTTTGTTTGCCTGTTGAATCTTAGAAACTTGAGGTAATGCCAGTATTAAAATAATTCCCAGAATAGCAATTACCGCAATTAATTCGATTAACGTAAAACCTTTTTTGTTCTTTAACAACTTTCCTATCATATATCTTACCACCATTATTTTATTCTAATAAGATTGTACCCTCCCCCCGTCACATTTGTCAACAAAATGGTTACAATATTTTTATAATACATAAATAATACGAACAAATTACAAATAAAAAAGAAAGATAATAAAAAGAATACTACCTTTCTTGTCAATTTTTTTACTTCTCATTTCTTTTATGCACCTGAATATAATCTAAATTTAGTCATAGTGTACTATTTTCTAGATTTTCTTTCAATTTTCCCTTTATTTATGATACCTTTCAACCAAAAGTAACAAAAGCTTTAATAATACAGTTCCTTTTTAATTAACAATATTTTTCTAGTAGAACAAAAGTATATAAAAAATTTCTTATAACAATTCACAGTTGAAATGAAATTATTTTATCAAGAATTTTAATCTTTATGAAATTACTATAATATGTTATAGTTAGGACAATTGTCTATATTTTCTTTTTTAACATTTTAGATTTTGTTATTATTTTCTTTCTTAATTGTTGTGTATGGCCCATTCTTTCTAATTATTTGATACGGTTCTTTTTTTCTTAATTCTTTTCTTTCGTCTTTTGTTAAATCTTTGATTTTTAAAGCAATATCTATATGAAGAATTCCGTTTAAATGATCTATTTCGTGAGATAAGACAGTCGATTCAAATCCTTCAAATATTTCTTGATGCTTTTTTTCTTCTATATCATAATACTCTACTTCTATTTTATAGGGCCTCTCTACGAATCCTGTGTAATTTAGACAACTTGCACAAGCTTCCCAGTATCTAGTTAGTCCTTCTTCTTTAATAATTTTAGGATTAATTAATACTCTTTCTTCATTATAGTCTTCGTCTAGTCTTTCGAGGTTTGTTTTCTTTAGATAAATTACTCTTAGAGAAATTCCTAATTGAATTGATGCAAGTGCCATAATATTATCATCATTCTTACAAAAATAATCTAACTCTTTTATGGCCTTTTTCCAGTCATCTTTTTAAAATCTACTGGTTTTGATATTTGTCTTAAATACTCCTCATCATTTTCAATTGTTTTTCTTT
The DNA here is from genome assembly GCA_944371995.1 of uncultured Bacilli bacterium. GTDB lineage: Bacteria > Bacillota_I > Bacilli_A > RF39 > UBA660 > Faecimonas. Next base: position 4,104 of record CALVYD010000048.1, on the reverse strand, counting down.
CTAATCTCATATTTTCTCCTTTTATATTTCTACTATTTTATGATTCTCACTTTTTATAAGTTTTATTAAATCTTCATAAAAAATAGATATTGTTGCGGTATTTCTATTAGGGTGAATCAGTATTTTTTTGTTTTTTAATTCTTTATCTAATACGACTGTGACTTTATTTTCTATATCATTAATAATAGCTAATGGTGTTACTGACCCGGGTGTTATATTTAGAATATCTTCTAAGTTTTCTCTTGATGCAAAATGAAATCTTGTTACAGATAATTTTTCTGATAATTTTTTTAAGTCTATTTGTTTATCATCTGGAAGTGTATATAAGAAATATTCTTTTTTCTTGGTTTTTAAAAATAAGTTTTTGCAACCAATACCTTTTATATTAGGAACTTTTTGTTTGGCTTCTTCGACTGTGTAGACTGCTGGATGCTCTGCCATATCGTATTTTATTTTTAAGGTCTTTAGTTTTTCTTCGATATTCATATTCAGTTCTCCCTTTTGCAGGATTTTTTATGATTTTTTAATGTTTATACTTTGAAAAATGATTTTGGCCCTTTTTTACTAATTGGTATTCTTTTGGATTTTCTACTGTTTTTTCGGTTAGTATTGCTTCTTTATAAACACCAGGGTTTGAATAGACTTCATCAAAACAACACCAAGTAGTATTATCAACTTCGGTATTTAATCCACGAGCTCCAGTCTTTTTTTCATATGCGGCTTTTGCTAGAGCATCAATGTAACCATCGGTATAGGTTAATTTAACATTTAGTTTATCAAATATTTGTTGTTGGATTAGAACTGCTGACTCATCAGACTCTAACATAATTCTTTTAATAGCATCAACATCTAACTCATTCATTTTAACAATTGATGTTCGTCCCATGAATTCATCTGTCATCATGCCTTTGTCTACAAAATCCTGCATAGTTGGTGATTCTTTTTCTTTAGGGTCCTCTCTTGTAAAACCACTAACTTGAGTGTTGTATTTTTTATACACGTCGGTAAAGGCACCTCCTAAAATGACTGTCATATTACTTGTGTCAATCCTTACAGTTTCACTTGAATGTTTCGTACTAGCAGTTGCCATATATTCTGTTCCTGTAATAAAAGAAAGTAATAGGTTTAGCACACCCTGACCACTAACGTCATCTTTTTTTTCTGATCCTTTTTTATCTATTTCATCAAAAAATATGATAGCATTTTCTGCTTTTTCTTTATTTTTTCCACAACTTTCATATAATCTCCATAATACTTCTTCTATATCCGTTCCTGTATAGCCTGGTATTGTTAATTGAGTTGCATCTACTTTTAAAAATGGCTTATCTAAATATTTAGCAATCAATCTCATTAATTCTGTTTTTCCTACTCCAGTGGAACCTGTTAATAAAATAGCTTCTTTTTTCTTACGTGGATCTAGTTCTTTTCTAATAATTTCTGTAATCACCCTTCTTGCTGGTTCATCCTGAGCTATTAATGTTTTTGTTACTTTAGAAAACACATCATTAATGCTTAGCAATTTTTCTTCTGGAACTTCTGCTTTTGACTGTTCTTCTTTTTTTGATGTTTTTGCTGCTTGTGCTGCTAAGCCTGGAAACATTTTTTCTGTAATTATTTCTTGAGCGTATTCTATATCTGATTTTATGACCTCCAAGTTTCTTTGAATCTTTTTTAATTCTTCTGATGTATAGATATCATCTTTTAGTTCTATTATTAATGAAGCAATATCTGGATTCATTCCTTTTTGGTCTTGTAAGAATGGACTTTCTTCTATTACTTGTATTTTTAATTCTGGCATAGAGATTGGTTCATAGCTATCCTCATTTTTTAGTCGATTTAAATCGAACATAACTGTGATAATTTCTCCACTCTTTGTTCTCCCTACAAAATAGAAATACTTTTCCCATTGCTTTTCATATTCTTTTATTGCTTCTTCTAATGTTATTTCACTACCTAGCGTTTCTTTGATATTATCTATAGATATAATATTGTGATATCCATATGGTATTTCTGATGTTAATATTGATTTATCAGTTATTGGAAGATACTCGTTGTCATTACTATCTTTAAATATTTGGTTCTTTTCGTCTATAGTACCTAATACAGTATGACTTAGATTATATACAAAGTTTCCTTCTGAAATATAGTGTCTTAACATAATAGTTGCGATATGTGTTGGATTCATCATTATCCCTCCTAAATAAACTTATCATAATACAACTTTTATAATTAAGCAATTATTTATGCAAGAAAAAAACTATTGCTTGTTAATAGTTTATGCTTTTTCAGACTCTGCTGTATATAAATTTTGATAGGCATGACATTCTTTTAATAATTTTTTATGTGTTCCACTACCTGCTAATTTACCTTTTTCTATTACATGAATTGTATCAGCATCTATAATTGTTGATAGTCTATGAGCAACAATAATTACGGTATGATCTTTTACTAAGTCATCAATTGTCTTTTTGATATACTCTTGTGATTCATTGTCTAAAGCTGAAGTTGCTTCATCAAATAGTATTATTTTAGTATTTAATAGCAAGGTTCTAGCAATCGCAATACGTTGCTTTTGTCCTCCAGATAAGTTTACTCCACCTTCACCGATAATTGTATCATAGCCATTAGGTAAGCTCATAATGTAATCATCAATGTATGCTCTTTTGCAGCAGTCTCTTACTTCTTCTAATGTTACCTCTTCACTTACTAATTTAAAGTTTTCTAGAATTGTTAAATTAAATAAGAAGGGACTTTGTCTGATGATAGATATATTACTTCTTAATGATTCTTGTGATAAGTCTTTAATATCTATATCATCAATGGTAATTTTTCCTGTTGTTGAGTCAAAGTAACGCAATAATAAATTAAATATGGTACTTTTTCCATTTCCACTACGTCCTACGACTGCTATCTTTTTGTTAGGTTCTATGGTTAGATTTAATCCTTTTAATGTATAATCTTCTTTTTCTGTATATCTGAATTTGACATTATCAAATTTGATAATTCCTTTGGTGTTTTCTAATACTTTGTTTCCGTATTGCTCATCTTGATATAATTCATTATTTAATATTTCTCCTATTCTTTTTAAGGATACTGTTACTTTATTAAAGCTTACTCCGAAATCACTGATACTTTCTACTACTTCATCTATTCTCCAAATGTAAGATTCCATCATTAAGAAAATACTTAATGTGATTGCTCCATCTAAATAGTATTTTCCTGTTGTAAAAAGTATTAAGAATTGAATTAAGAAATAAGCTAGATTATTAAAAGCATAATACCATCTTTCATATTTTCTAACTTTTGCTGTGTGACCAAATAATTTATCAATTACTTTGCTGATGTTATTTTCTATTATTTTAGTAATACCTAAAGATTTTATTTCTCTGATACCAGTGATATTTTCAGTTGCTACTTTTACATAAGCATCGCTTTCTTTTTTTATTTTTTCTTGACTCTTTTTTATTCTAGGAAAGAACTTCATAGAAATAAATCCCATGATTACTGCTAATACCATGACTTCTGCAAATAATATCCACGATATTTGTAAAGCTAATATGATAACAATAATGACTGCAATAGCTTTACATATTAATCTTACCATTTTAGAAAGTAATTCCATGACTCTATCTGGATCTGTGTATAGTCTATTGATAAACTCTCCTACACCAATTTCTTCAAATGCTATTGCCGGTAGTTTATCTATTTTTCGATATAAATCTTTACTTACATTTTTTGTAAACTTTATTTCAAAGTATGTGTAAAGATAGTCTCTTGGTATTTGTAAAAATGTGTAAAACAGTATGTATATTCCTTCATATAGTACTAAGTAAAAGACAAAATTGTTTATATCTTTTGCTGTTAATGCTTCTACAGCTATGCCCCAGAAATATACTGCTACTAAGGATGGCACGTATGATAAGGCAACTAGTAGTATGTATAGAAATAACTTTAATTTATCATCTTTGATGTAGTTCCAAAATATTTTAAAATGATTTAACTTTTTCATATTTTACTCCTTTCCAACATCGAATAGAGTAAATTTTCAATAAACTTCGTTTACTGATATGATACCCTTTCACACCACCGTACATACCGTTCGGT
>CALVYD010000047.1 GCA_944371995.1 uncultured Bacilli bacterium | reverse complement strand
CCAAAAAACTAGTATCCACAAGATACTAGTTTTATATTAACTCTTCTAACTTTTTTTTTATATCTAAATTATCAATAGACCGACTTATTTCTTCTAACTTTCTCTTCTTTTTTAATAACTGTAACTTTTCTTCATATTCTTCTAGTTTACTAGTAACGATATGAAGTTGCCTAAAGATAGCATTCCTACTTACTTGATAATTTTCAGCCATTTCACCCAGACTTAAATTTTGAAAATAATAATCTTCAAAATAAGCTCTTTGCTTATCTGTAAATAATTGTTGATATAAATCATATAATTCACCATAATAAATATAATCTTCCATACTACATCCCTATACTAATATACATAATTAAATCTAATATAAGTAAAACAACACCAATAACACTATAAAGAATCGTTGCTTTTTTTCTACGATAAATAATCTGATTATTATAAGCCATAATAAGTAAAGTAAGTCCTAAAAATAATTGAAATAAATAAATCATAGAAGAATCAAAAATATACCAGACAAAAAGACCAAAAGTAAAAAAAGTTAAAAAAAGTTGAATATTAATAAATACAATATTAAATCTGGTAATTGGTCTAGACTTTTCTACATCTTTTTTCTTTGTCATATTACACCATATCCTTAAACAAACCATAGATATATTTTTCAATATCAAAGACTTGTAAATCTTCCTTACCTTCTCCTAAACAAATAAACTTAACAGGTAGTCCAACTTGTTCTTTAATTGCTAAAACAATTCCACCCTTAGCAGTACCATCTAATTTTGTTAAAACAATTCCAGTAATATCCGTAATTTCTTTAAATGATTTAGCTTGACTAATACCATTCTGACCAGTAGTAGCATCGATAACAAGTAAAGTCTCTGCTGGTCCTCCTTCCACAATTCCTTGAATTACTTTATTAATTTTTTCTAATTCTTTCATTAAATTAACTTTGTTTTGTAGTCTACCAGCAGTATCTACTAAAACAACATCATACGTTTCTTCCACAGCTTTAGTACATCCATCATAGACAACACTAGCAGGATCACTACCCTGTTCTGTTCCATAAAAATCAACACCTGCTTTTTCACTCCACTCTTGAAGTTGCAAAATAGCACCAGCTCGGAAAGTATCGCCAGCAACCAATAACACTTTTTTTCCTTCCTGTTTCATACGCCAAGCAAGCTTACCAATAGTCGTAGTTTTTCCAACACCATTAACTCCGACAAATAAAATAACAGTAGGACCATTTTCACGATATTCTATCTTACTAGATAAAACTTCATCCCCTACATAAATGATAAATAATTCATCAACAATAATCTCTTTTAATAATTCTGGATCACTAATCTTTTCTTTAGCAGCTCTATCCTTCAATCGATCAATAAACTCCATAACGGTATTAACACCAATATCAGCCATAATCAATATTTCTTCTAACTCATCAAAATAATCATCATTAATAGTACGATATTTATTAGTAAGATTAGCAAGCTTAGATACAAATCCCTCACGAGACTTTGTAAGTCCTTTTTCATAAACTCTAACTTCTTCTTGTACAGTATCTTCACCTGGTTTTTGATCTGCAGCACTTTCTTTGCTTCCTTGAAACATATTCTTTAATTTATTAAAAATTCCCATAATAATCACCAACATTATTTTAACATAGATAAAGAAAAAAACAATAGAAAAGCCTATTGTCTAGTAGAAAAAGGAACTATTTTACCCTTTACATATTGCTTAGTATTAGAAATAGAAGATAACTGAGAAACCATATGTCCTCTTGTACTTTCATAAATACGTTCACAACTCATAACAGCCTCTTTAACATCATCTATATTTACAAATTCTCTATCATAATATAATGCATTAGAAAAAGCCATCTCTAAAATAGATAAAACTAAAGAAGGATTATATTGTAAATCATCAAAAAATCTTTTTTTACTACCTTGAATAAGAATATCAAATATTTCTTGTTGACTATCAGTATCAAAAGAAAAATCAACATGCAGCATATCTTGATATTTCATAACTGAAGCACCTAATATATGTTTTAGACTCTTATCATCTGGTTCACCTAAAGTAACCGGAGCAAACCTTCTACGAATAGCAGCATCATCTGCCCAATATTTTTGATATTCTTCTGTCGTTGTCGTACCAATTATTTGAATAGGATGATTACTTCTTGATAAATAGGGTTTAAAAGTATTAAAGAAATCTTGAGAAGATCCTTCCGTAGCTCCCAGTCCCTTCATATTACAAATCTCATCGATAAATAAAATAATATTAGGATCATTATCTACTTCTCTTAAAATGACATCAAGTCTTTCCTCAAATTCTCCACGATATTTAGTACCAGCAATTAAAGAAGAAGCATTAAGCATAAAAATCTTTTTATCTAAAAGACGGTTAGGAACTTTCTTTTGTTGAATAAGGTATGCAATCTCTTCAACTAATGCCGTTTTTCCAACACCAGAAGGACCTAATAATAACACAGACTTCATCATTAAAGATTTAAGAACCGTACGAATTTCATGTTCTCTACCAACAGCTGGATGTTCATGAAATTGCTGACTAGTCAGAAACTCTCCATATTCTGTCATCGTATCATCTTCATCATTATCTAGAACACCAAAAAATGGAAATTTCGTCTTAACTGCCTCCATCTCTTTAGCCTCAATTTCTTTCTTAACCTCTGGATGACTTTCAAAATATTGCATCATCTTACGACTAGCTTCATCAAAAAGATAATCTTTCAACTTATCACCAGATAAAAGGGACTTCTCCGCTACTAACTTACCAACCAAAACACGGACAACATTAGAAAAACAACAATCATCTGCTAATAAATTATAAGCAATCACTTCAGGAATAATAAGTTTATACTTATTAGCAAGAGTATCTAACATAGGTTCAAAATAAGAATGAAAGTTATTCTCTATATCTTCTAAAGGAATATCCTTTTTTTCTTTCTTTTTATCTATAACATCATAAACCGAAAAAACATAAAAGAAAGCATCGTCAAACTCAACATTAAAATCAGAAAAAATATTATGTACGTTATCAGAGACAGTAAGTAAAGCAAAAAACAAACTTAAAGCTCTTCTGTCAATATAATTTAATTCAACACTCTTTAAATGAGATTGAAAGCCATCAGAAACTCGCACTTGTAAAGAAGACGGAATATCCTTAATCAATACATAATATTCTGACGCAGACTTACCTACTTTGATAGCCTCTTGAGTAATATTAGAATTCATAACATCATTCTCCTTAAACCTTAACTATACTATACTAAAAAAAATTATAAAATGCAAAAACATTACTATTATTCAAATTTAACAATAACCATCCTCAATTAAGACTAAACTATAAACAAGGAAAAACTTGCTATCAAAGGAGTTTTATGATAAAATACAGCGGTACAGCAGAAAAGAGAGGAATTATGATGGATTACTTTGTAGAAGGAGAAAAAATATTTATTGATGAGACAAAAAAACCTCTAGGAAAAGGTTCTGAAGGTACTTGTTATAAAAGAAAGAATCAAGTTTACAAAATATATCATAAAAGTTCAATTTATGAATTGGGACACAATAAAAGTGTTAATCATCAATATTTAATTGGAATCCCTACCAAACAAACAATATTACCAAATGCACTTATTTATAATGAAGACTACTCCTATGCAGGTTATAGAGCAAACTATATAAAAGGAGAAAAAGATATCACCAAAAAGCAAGGAATCACCCTTCTTTCTAGCAGCACCTTTATTAAAAACCTTCAAATATTAGAAAGTGATATGTCCTTACTCGCTCATAATTATGTCTTAGTAGCGGATATTCAACCAATAAACTATTTTCTTGATAAAGAAAACAATACCATGTATATCATAGATCCCGGAAGATACACAGTAAAAAGATTTGACCATGGTAATAATGAAAAGGAAGATAAAGAACTAATCCAAGAATGTGATAAACAAAATGGATCCCAATTAGAATCATTAATTACTACACTACTCTATAATGATTTAGTAAAATATAAGCCACTAAATAGTAAAGCTAAATTACAAAAATTAAGAGACTATATTGTAAAAGAAAAAGATACATTAAGCTATAGCCAATATTTTAATGAAGCCCTAAAAAAATATGAAAACCCTAATACCTATTTTAAATCACTTGGAAAGTATATTAAATAATATAAAAACAAATACAAAAACTATTTTTTACAACCAAGAGAAAAAATTCACAATTTCAAATTATAGACAAAATAAAAAAAATATAGTATAATTTCATAGTCAGCTTAACGAAACAAAAAAAGAAAGGAGTTTTTATGAATAAACCAAATGAAACAAAGATTATTGTTTTAGGTGGTCTTGGAGAAGTCGGAAAAAATATGTATTGTGTAATGCATAACGACGCTATTGTTATTATTGATGCCGGTGTTAGTTTCCCTGAAAGTGAACTTCTGGGAGTAGATTATGTTTTACCTGACTTTACATTTTTAAAAGAAAATCAAGATAAGATTAAAGCACTTTTAATTACGCATGGTCATGAAGATCATATTGGAGGAATTCCTTTTTTACTACAAAGTATTAATATTCCTGCCATTTATGCACCAAATCATGCCAAAGAATTAATTGCTGTAAAACTACAAGATAAAAACATAAGATATGATAATTTATTTGTATATACGGAAAATACTAAATTAAAGTTTAAAGAAATCGAAGTAGAATTTTTTAGAATTACACACTCTATTCCAGATTCTCACGGTATTAGTATCAATACACCAGATGGTAGAATTGTAACTACTGGAGATTATAAATTTGACCTTACACCAATTGGTCCAATGGCAGATTTATATAAAATGGCATCTCTTGGTGAAAAAGGCGTAGACATTCTAATTGGAGATTCTACCAACGCCTTAAATGAAGGCTTTTCAACCAGCGAATCTGTTGTAGATGAAACTTTAGGTGAAATGTTTGATCAATGTAAAACAAACCGTATCATTATCGCTACATTCGCATCTAATATTTATCGTGTAAAACATATTTTTGAAACTTGTTATAAACATAATAGAAAAATATGTATTTTCGGTAGAAGTATGGAAAACAATATTAATATTTCAATCAACGCTGGTTATATCAACCATAAAGAATTATTAATTTCTCCAGAAGAAGCAAACAACCTAAAACCTGGAGAAGTAACAATACTATGTACTGGAAGCCAAGGAGAACCATTAGCAGCATTATCAAGAATATCTAATGGTACGCATAAGCAAATCAAACTAAGACCAGATGATGTTGTAATATTCTCATCTAGTGCCATTCCAGGAAATGCCTTAAGTATCTCAAAAACCATTAATAAATTATATTTAAAAGGTGTAAAAGTATATACAAACTCATCACTTGCTGACCTACATACATCAGGTCATGCTAATGAAGAAGAAATAAAACTAATGATTCGACTAATCAAACCAAAATATTTAATGCCATTCCACGGTGACTATAGAATGTTAAAGAAACAAGCCGATATTGGTATTAGTTGTGGTATACCAAAAGAAAATACCTTTATTCTAAAAAATGGTGACAGCTTAATCCTTAAAAATCATGTAGTAACAAGAGGAGAAAGTATGCCAGGAGCTGACGTCTATGTAGATGGAAATAGAATAGGTGAAATTGGTAGTGCTGTAATTAAAGATAGAAAAATTATGGCAAACGATGGAATATTAGTAGTAATCATAAATGTAAATATGAAAAAAAGAGAACTATTAATCAAACCAAACATCACAACAAGAGGTTTTGTCTTAGTAAATGAAAATGAAGAATTAATTCATAAAATCGAAGACAAAGCAGAAACAATTATAAAATCCGAGTTAACAAATCCTAAAACAACATTTCAATCATTAAAAAGTGATATAACAGAAGAGTTATATCCATATATTAATGAATTAACTGGTAGAAAACCAATAATTCTACCAATCATATTAGATATAAAGAAAGAAAAATAGGCCTAAGCCTATTTTTTTAATATATTTTCTGAAGTAGTCTCTGAATAAAAGTCAGGACATTCACATAACTTTTTCAAATCATCAGGTATGCCAAAAAAAGGAATAGAAAAACTACGAAGGACAAACTGTTGTTTACCCTGTAACTTTACTTCCAAAAGTTTATCATGATATGAATCGATATCGACTAAATAAGAAATAATATCTTGATTTCCTCCATAGGCATAATACATTTTAATCTGATATGAAAGATAAGATAAATTCCCTGGTTTACCTAAATAATTAGGATTTAAAAAGCTTTTAAAATTATGATTTATAATTAACAAAGCACGATAAGCTTCATAAGAGTAACTATCATCTTGATAAATAATAGTATCTAAAACACGATTCATATTATTCAACACTTCATCAACATTTTCTTTACTACGAAATTGACAACTTTCATCAATCAACCATTGATATTTATTTTCCATCGAATCCCTCCAAAAAAAGAAGCAACTATTTTGCTTCCTCTTGTGCTCTTGTTTCACGAACAACAGTAATTTTAATAGTTCCAGGATATTTCATATTTGCTTCGATTTGTTCTTTTACTTCTCTAGCAATCCTATGAGCTTCTAAATCATCTACTTCTTCTGGTTTTACAATAACACGTAGTTCACGACCAGCTTGAACAGCATAAGTCTTTTCCACTCCTGGAATATGATTACCCACTTCCTCCAATTGAGAAAGACGTTTAATATAATTTTCCAAAGAATCATTTCTAGCACCAGGACGAGAAGCAGACAAAGCATCAGCAATCGCTACGATACTAGCAATAACACTAGTAGCTGGAACGTCCCCGTGATGAGATGCAATTGCATTAACAACGATAGGGTCTTCATTATATTTTTTAGCAATATCAACACCAATATCTACATGGCTACCTTCTACCTCATGATCAATTGCTTTACCAATATCATGTAATAACCCTGCTCTTTTAGCAAGCGTTGTATTCTCACCTAACTCACTAGCAAGTAATCCAGATAAGTGAGCAACCTCTAAAGAATGTTGCAAAGCATTTTGTCCATAACTAGTTCTAAAATAAAGTTTACCAATAATTTCAATTAAATCTGGATCAAACTTAGTAAGTCCCAATTCAAAAGTAGCATCTTGTCCATATTCAATAATTTGTTGCTTCATATCTTGGCATACTTTATCATATAACTCTTCAATACGAGTAGGATGAATACGTCCATCTTTAATTAATGTATCTAATGTGACTCTAGCAATCTCACGACGTAGCGGATCAAAACTAGATAAAACAACTGCTTCTGGTGTATCATCAATAATTAAATCAACTCCCGTAATTGCTTCAATCGTACGTATATTACGTCCTTCTCTACCAATAATACGACCTTTCATCTCATCATTTGGTAAATCAACAACCGTAACAGTTTGTTCACTAGAAATATCTGCAGCATACTTCTGCATAGCAGTAACGATTAATTCTTTCGCCTTCCTATCAGCAGTAAGCCTCGCATCATTTTCACTTTCACGAACGAACTCAGCTATTTCTTTACTCATATTTTCTCTTACTTGACTCATTACCAAATCTTTAGCTTTTTCCTTACTAAATCCTGAAATTTTTTCTAATAAATCTAATTGTTCTTTCTTAATTTCATCCACTTTACTTTTTTCATTTTGGATTTCAATTTGTCTTTCAGAAAGTTTTTCTTCACGCTCATCCAAAGAAGCCTCTCTTTTTTGATATAACTCATCTCGTTTATCAATACTAGCTTCTCTTTGTAATAATCTACTCTCTGACTCTTTAATTTCTTCTTTTTTCTCACGAATTTCTTTATCTAAATCCATTTTCAATTTATGTGCTTCTTCTTTTTGTTCTAATGCTGCATCTCTACGCATTTTCTCAATATCTTTTTTTGCTTGATCCATAAGAGCAGCAACCTTTTTTGAAGCAGCACTAACTCTGATACTGTTTATAACAAATGCTATAAAAAGCCCTATAAGTAATCCAAGTACTACAAGTAAAATGGAGAAAAAATAATTATTCATATATTCCCTCCATCTAGATTAAGTAAACACCTAAATCTAATTCTATTGTAGTTTTATTTCTAATCAATGTCAAGAAAAAGAAAAGTCCAAGAAATGACTTCTTGGACAAATGATTAACCAACTTTTACATTAACTTTAGGTTTTTCTATATCACTATCT
>CALVYD010000046.1 GCA_944371995.1 uncultured Bacilli bacterium | reverse complement strand
TTTATATTACAAAGCAGCAAAAAGTCTTGTAAATTAAATGTTTCTTCATAAACCTGCATTTAATCTAAAAATTCACGTTTTTAGACGAAAATTAGACAAAAAAGTACAAATCCCAAAATGTAAGATGACAAAAATAGACACTTTATTTTACGAAAAGTGTTGTAAAGATACTTTATTACTAATTTGATAATAAATGTGATAAATGATAGTAGCAAACACAGTACCAGCAAGAGAACTTAAAACATAAATCCATATTTGACGTAAAGAATCAGTATTGACAAAAATATTGCTAACAAGACTTCGATTAGGATTTACACAACCTCCAGTATACGGAATAGAAAAGAACAAAAGAACAAGAAAAAGTAAACTACATAAAATTCCAAATAATTTAGAGGATGAAATCTTATCTTGCATAGTAAGATAACAAAATACTAAAATAAATGAAAATATAAACTCAATTAAAATAACATTATCTAGGGAAGCATTAAGCATACTAAACTCCCCGTAACCAGCAACAATATCACTAATTCCATCATGAAAAGCAAAGGACAAAACAAATCCAGCTAATATTGCTCCTAAACACTGAGATAAAATAGTAATAAAGGCAATTTTTCCAGGAATTTGATTACGTAACCATAGGGAAAATGTAAAAATAGGATTGACTTCAATTTTTTCATGCAAGTTACCAAAGATATATGCAATAGCAAATGAAAAAGCAAATAGCATAGAAATCAAAAGGACCTCTACTAAAAAATTATCCCAGGGAAAATACTTTAAAACTAAAATCTCGAATAAGCATCCAATAAATAGATAGAAAAAACTAGTAAAAAACTCTAATCCAACTTTTTTCATAATCCCTCCTAAAACTAGACGCTATTATACCATAAAATTGCAAATAAAAAAAGTCCCTAAGGACTATTTAGCATGATATTGCGACTTTGAATCAACAATTTCTACCTGCTGGCTATGATTAAAAGAATTAGCATAAATAATTTGTTTATCAAAATAATAAGAATTGTCATATTCCGCATGCACACTATTAGGTTCTGAAACAATTTCTACATGCTTTTCATCATTTATTAAATAATTAGAATATCTACCTAGAGCAACAGTAACATCTTTGGCCAACTTATCAATAGTAGCATCAGCAGGCATAGTTCCAATAGCTAAAGTAATTTGTGCATCACTTTTAGTAGCAGCTTGCTCAGTAGGAGAAGGAACAGTAGTATAAATAACATCACCATTATCTAGCGATTGATATTGTGAAATACCAGCAATAGCATTAGCTTCCCAACCATCATTATGTAATGTAACTAACATCGACATAAGTAATGCTTCAGAATGATTAGCAGTACCATCTTTTTGAGGCCCTACTAACGCAATCCCTTCACCGGCTACCATTTGTTGATCTAAAGTAATAACTGTAGAGTTCTCATAATCAAGATTATCATTAGATCGAGAGGTACGAAATTCAATTCCTTGTTCTTCTAAAGATTGACAAAAATCTTCAAAAAAAGCATTTCCACAATCATTATCATTAATAATTAAACTCAAGTTATCATTAATATCGTCTATAGAAACTTCTAAAGTATTATCAGAAATCATAGAATCCAACTCATTATCTGTCTCACCCGCATTCTTTTGCCCGCTAGCAATGATAACACCGGCAAGAACACCAATAGCAACAATTCGACCTATTTTACTTCTTAGTTTTATATCTTCTTTCGGAAAATTTTCAGGGTTTACCTGACTCATAGTACCACCTCTATTAAAATTATAATAAATAAACTAGGCAAAGTCAAAGAGCTTGACATAACTTGTCGCAAAAAAAAATACATCGAAACTATATAATAAGAAAAATATGATAAAATAAAGCTATAAAGGAGTGTTTATGAATGAGAAAAGAAAGGAGAAAGCTATCCAAAAAGGAACTTGTAATAACAATTTCTATCATAATACTAGGGTTAATAATAGCAATATTCCTCTGGATATTTGTAATTGATAAAGAGCCCATTGAAAAACCATCAACAAAAGAAGAAAGCAAGCCTACAATAGAAGAGCCAGAAAAAAAGCTGACAATAATAGATGAAGACAGTAATCAAAGACCAATTGCCGTAATGATTGACAATAATATTGGAGATGGAAAACACGCAGGACTTCAAGAATCCTACATTAATTACGAAATCATCGTAGAAGGTGGACTTACTAGAATTATGGCGATATTTAAAGATAAAGATGTATCACTCATCGGTCCGGTAAGAAGTTCAAGACATTATTTTTTAGACTATGCATTAGAAAGTGATGCAATTTATGCTCATTATGGATGGAGTACTTATGCTCAAAATGATATCAGTGCATTAGGCGTAAATAATATTAACGGCTTATATGATGATGCTCCCTTCTGGAGAGATAGAACGATATCAGCTCCACATAACGTATTTACAACAACAGAAAAACTATATTCGTATGCATCACAAAAAGGATATAAGACAACGACACAAAATTGGAAATTACTAAATTATACAACAGAAGAAGTAAATTTAAATGAACCAGTATCAACTACAACTACAATTAATCCAGAAACAGGAAAGGAAGAACAAACACCAGTGACTAAAGATGGATTATTAACAGCAAATACGATTTCCATACCATACTCCTATTATCAAACAAGAAGTTATACTTATGATGCCACAAGAAAAGTTTATTTAAGATATATGAATGACATACCACACATAGACAAAGTAACAGGAGAGCAATTACACTATAAAAATATTATTATTGAAAAAGTGAGAAACTTTCAATTAGATAGTGCTGGTCGACAAGATCTAGATACAGTTGGAACAGGAGAGGGATACTATATTACCAATGGATATGCTCTACCAATACACTGGACAAAATCTACAAGAAGTGCTAAAACAATATATACATACAGTGATGGAAGTGAAGTTGAAATAAATGATGGAAATACATTTATCCAAATCATGCCAAGTTCATATTCACCAACCATTAATTAGAAAGGAAAAAACATGAAAGTAGGATTATTTGGATGTGGAGCCTATGGAATGGCTCTAAGTAGTATCATGATTGAAAATAATTGTGATATTACAATGTGGACAAAATTTGAACAAGAAAAACAAGAATTAGAAAAAACAAGAAAAAATGAAAGGTTAATTCCCAATTTCTCAATTTCAGAAAAAATAAAATTAACAACAAGTGTAGAAGAATGTATTAAAGATAAAGACTTATTAGTAATAGCTATCCCAGCAGCTTTTATTGATTCACTAGCAGTTGAAATGAAACCATATATTAAAGATAACCATATATTAATAGCAACCAAAGGAATTGAACAAGAAACAGGATTATTTATCAACCAAATTTTAGAGAAATACTTAGATACAAGAAATATTGCTGTAATCAGCGGACCATCTTTTGCAGTGGATTTAGTAACAAAAATGCCAGCTGGTCTATCACTAGCAACAGAAAACGAAAAAACAGAAAAACTTGTAAAACAAGCACTTGCGAATCATTATATTAAATTAAGAACAACAAAAGACATCATAGGAACAGAAATTTGTGGATCAATAAAAAATGTAATAGCCTTATCAGCCGGAATGCTAGAAGGTCTAGGAGCAAATGACTCTACAACTGCAATGCTATTAACAGAAGCAATTCATGACATGAGAGAAATTATAGATGCATTTCACGGAGATAAAAAAACTGTCTTATCATTTGCAGGTTTTGGAGATTTATTATTAACATGCACTTCTGTAAAAAGTAGAAACTTCAGATTTGGTAAATTACTAGGTGAAAAGCGCTCAAAAGAAGAAATAAAAGAGTTTTTAGCAAACACTACAGTCGAAGGTTTTTACACACTAGAGTCTATTTATAAATTATTAAAAGATAAAAAAGTATCAATTCCAATAATTGATTTAATATATGATATAGCAGTAGAAGGAAAGAATCCGGAAACGTTATTAACATTTCTTGTGGAAAAAGAATAAATTTCGCTATCAAACATGTCAAAAACATTATTTTTATAATTATTAAAACAGGGAAAAAGCCTGTTTTTTAAATTTAAAAGTCATGATATAATGAATAAGATTAAGGAGGGAAAATATGTCTGCTTATAAATTACCAATTGCAACTGCCTTTATTTTCTTTCCAATCATAGCATTTATTTTTACACTACCATTTTTAATTTATCAGTATAGAAAATATGGTTCTATTCCATTTTTAAGAAGTGTTATTTTTTATAGTTTTATACTATATTTATTATGTGCTTACTTTTTAGTAATACTTCCTTTACCAACGATAGATGAAGTTAAAAACTTAACAACCGAAACAACACAGTTAGTTCCTTTTGATTTTATAAGACAATTATCTAATACAATCTCTTTTCACTGGAATGAACTCTCATCATATTTAACTGTCATCAAAAGTCCGGCTTTCTATATTGCCGCATTCAATATTTTATTAACACTTCCTTTCGGGGTATATTTACGTTATTATTTTGAATATAAATGGCACAAAATAATATTATATGGATTTTTATTAAGTCTCTTCTTTGAACTCACTCAATTAACAGGTTTATATGGAATATATCCTAGACCTTACAGATTATTTGACGTAGATGATTTAATATTAAATACAGCAGGAGCTTTACTAGGATGTTTATTAACACCATTAATATCTAAAATACTACCATCTAGAAAAGAATTAGATGAACATAGTTTTAGACGTGGAAAAAAAGTAACATTTTTTAGAAGAGCACTTTCCTGCTGTATTGATTTCTTTTTTCTTGTTATAATGGTAATGGTAGTAAGCATCCTATCATATAATACAGAAGTATCAAAATATAACTTGCTATTAAGTATTATTCTATATTATATAGGAATACCATTATTTACTAATGGCAAAACATTCGGAAAAATGATATTAAAGCTACAAGTAACATCAAAAAATGAAACAAGTAATATAAAAAATAAGGTAAAAGTAGCATTAAGATATCTATTAAGCTATGTATTGTTTTACTATCAATTTATAATAATAGAGCTGGTAAGAAATATTTCTGTGGATAATGAACTCACATCTATAATAAGAAATAGCAGTATTTTGATATTAAAAATATATTTTTGGTTAAATGTTATATGGATAATAAAAAGTTTAGTAACCAAAGACAAAAGATTTTTATATGAAAAAATAACCAGTACTGAAAATGTTTCAACAATTGATTATGAAATAAAAAGTGATAATGAACTGGAGATAAATCAAAAAAACAGTAATCATAAAGAAAATAAAAAGGAGGATGAAGATGTTAGAAATAAAAAAGATAAGTAAAAGTTATAAAACCGGCAATTTTGTTCAACAAGCCTTAGATGAAGTAAGTTTGCAGTTTAGAAAAAATGAATTTGTAAGCATTTTAGGGCCAAGTGGTAGTGGAAAAACAACATTACTAAATATTATAGGAGGACTAGATCATTACGATTCGGGTGATTTAATTATCAACAACAAGTCTACCAAGAATTATAAAGAAAATGATTGGAATGCCTATCGCAATAATTGTATAGGATTTATTTTTCAAAATTATAATCTGATTGGTCATATTTCTATTCTTGAAAATGTAGAGATGGGAATGACTTTAAGTGGTGTTGGAACAAAGGAAAAGAAAAAAAGAGCACAAGAGGCTTTGGAAAAAGTGGGATTATTAGAGCACGCTCATAAAAAGCCCAATCAACTATCTGGAGGTCAAATGCAACGTGTCGCAATTGCAAGAGCACTAGCCAATAATCCAGATATCATTCTAGCCGATGAACCAACAGGAGCGCTAGACACAAAAACAAGTGAACAGATTATGGAGTTAATTAAAGAGATATCAAAAGATAAACTTGTAATTATGGTCACCCATAATCGGGAATTAGCAGAAAAATATTCCACAAGAATTGTGGAACTAAAGGATGGAAAACTAAAAAAAGATTCTAATCCTGTGGAAAGAGAAGAAAAAGAAACCAAACCATTAATTATCAAAAAAACAGCAATGAGTTTCTGGACAGCGTTAAAATTATCCTTTAATAATATAAAAACAAAAAAAGGTAGAACAGCCTTAACAGCTTTTGCTTCTTCCATCGGAATTATAGGAATTGCTTTAATATTATCGCTATCTAATGGATTTCAAACAAAAATTGACGAGTATGAAGCTGATACATTATCACAAATGCCGATTACTATCAGTACGCAGGCAATGAGTATGAATGAAGATACCATGCAAGAAATTATTAAAAATCAACAAAAACATAAACAATATACAAATAAAAAAGTGATATATCCAAAAGAAAATGGTTTAGAAACAATGTTACACATTAATAAAATAGATGAAGACTATATTAATTACATTGAAAATATGGATAAAGATAAATTAAATGCCATTGGCTATGAATATGGAACAACATTAAATGTAGTCACAAAGAAAGCAGATGGAAACTACGCAATGGTACCAACTGCAACCAACTATTCAATGTCCACCACATCAATGACTGGTGTAATGGGATGGACACTATATCCGGAAAGTATCAGTGGAAAAAGTATGTTAGAAAAAGACTATGATGTATTAGCTGGAAATATAGATGATGAGAATCCTGGAATCATCTTAGCAGTAAACTCTAGAAATGAACTGGATTCAGCAACATTAGAACAACTAGGCTTTGATATTGACCAAAAACTATCATTTGATGAAGTGTTAAATAAAGAGTTTAAAGTAATACCGAATAATAGCTACTACGAGAAAGTAAATAATTACTTTGTACCAAGTCAAGATTATGAAGAAATGTATAATAGTGATGATGCAATTGCGATTAAAGTACAAGCAATTATTCGAGGAAAAGAGGATAAAAATGAATTAACTCAATCCGGAATTTATTATAATTCAGCCTTAGTAAGCCAAATAATTGAAAAAAATAAAAACAGCGATATTGTAAAAAGACAACAAGAAGTAGAATATAACGTCCTAACAGGACAACCATTTGATGAAACAACATCAACAGTAACAAAAGACAATATTTTAGGAGTGCTAGGAGCAGAAGTCACACCATCTATCATTTATTTATATCCAAAAGATTTTGATACCAAAGACTATATCACCGACTATTTAGATGAGTATAATGATGGAAAAGAAGATCAAGATCAAGTCTTATGTACTGATTATGCTGCTATGATTAGTTCCTTATCAGGAAGTATTATGGATGCGGTAACTTATGTATTAATTGCTTTTTCATCAATTTCCTTAGTAGTCTCATGTATCATGATTGCCATTATTACTTACATATCCGTATTAGAAAGAACAAAAGAAATTGGTATATTACGCGCTCTAGGTGCCAGAAAAAAAGATATAAAGCGAGTGTTTAACGCAGAAACATTTTTAGTAGGAATGTTTTCTGGATTATTAGGAATTATAATTGCTGAAATATTGACATTTCCAACGAACCAAATTATAGAAAATTTATCAGAATTACCAAATGTTGCACAATTAAATCCGATTCATGCTATAATACTAGTAATAGTAAGTGTAACTTTAACAGTAATCGGTGGCTTAATACCAGCTAGTATTGCATCAAAGAAAGACCCTGTAGAAGCACTTAGAACAGAATAAGGGAGATATTATATGGAAAAACTTATGAAGCAATTTGTAAAATCATCAATCATAACATCAACGATATTAGTGATATTAGGAATTTTGTTAGTCTTTCAATCAGAGACAACAGTAATGACTATTTCCTATATAATAGGAGGAATTTTAGTAGCAGTAGGGGCATTGGCGTTAATTCGATATGTAAGAAATGCTCAAGGACCTGAATTTCGAAATGAATTAGACATTATATATGGAATAGTAACCATTATTTTTGGAATTATCGTCATAAAAAGCTATCAAGCGGTAGCAAGTATTATTCCAATCGTAATTGGTATAGGAATTATTATAAGCAGCGCAGGAAAACTAAATTATGCCTTTCAGTTAAAAGCAAACCAAAATGAATTGTGGAAAACCACAATGGTAATATCTATTATAAGTACTATCTGTGGTATAATTCTGTTATTTAATCCGTTTAAAGCAGCATTAGGAATTATGAAAATTATAGGAATATTTATTATTATTTATGCAATACTAGATTTAATCTCTACAATTGCAATAAAAAGTAGTGTAGTTAGAATTCATAAGGCAGTAGAAGAAACAATAACAGATGCAGAAGTGGTGAGTGAAAATGATACGACAGAAAAAAAGCCAAAAAGAAAGAAAAAATGAAATAATGAAAAGAAGGTAATATAATGTATAAACTAATATTAATAGCATCGGGATTGACGAAATTTATTGAAGATTGGAATGACAAATTAAATTCCTTTGCAGCAGAAAACCTAGATAGTCCATGGTTTGGAGCATTAGCACTAATTGTATTGTTCGCGTTTGGTTGCTGGGGAATATCCTATTTTTCTAAAAAATAGAATGTAAACGGGTTCAATGTCAAATAGTGTTGGTGAAACCAAAACTTATGATAAATGAACTACGTAAGAGGACTAGAAATCAGTTC
>CALVYD010000045.1 GCA_944371995.1 uncultured Bacilli bacterium | reverse complement strand
ATTCAAAGAAAGTGCTGTCTATTTCTTTTTTTGGCCTTGTTAGATTTTAGAAATTATTATATAATGATATATGATAGGGTGTGGTAGTTTGATAAAAGTAAAAAGTCAAGAAACTAGAAGACTGATATCATTTATTATGCTTACAATTGGCTCCATTATTGCGGCTTATGCTTTAGAGAGTTTTTTAATACCCAATACTATTTTAGATGGTGGAGTAACTGGTATTTCCATTATTGTATCTAAGATAACTAGTTTACCAGTTAGTTTATTAGTTTTGATATTAAATATTCCTTTTGCCTATATTGGATATAAAAATTTAGGAAGAGGTTTTTTAATTCGAGCAGTATATAGTATGGTACTATTTTCTGTTTCACTATCAGTATTTAAGTATTATGAACCACTAACAGAACAGATGCTTCTAGCAACGGTATTTGGAGGAATTTTATTAGGAATTGGAGTAGGACTAGTAATTCACTTTGGTGGATGTGTAGATGGCACAGAATCGGTTGCATTGGTAATCAGTAAAAAAACAACATTATCAGTAGGACAAGTAGTTCTTCTTTTTAATTTAGTAATTTACGCTGTAGCCGGAATGATTTTTGGAATTGATAGAGCAATGTATTCACTACTAACATATTTTATTACTTTTAAGGTAATAGATTTTGTCTCTGAAGGATTTGAGCAAGCAAAAGCGGCACTAATCATTACAGAAAAGGGTACCGATATGGCAAAAGAGATTTATAAAAGACTAGGACGTACTGTAACAACAATCCGTGGTAGAGGATTAATCTCTGGTGACAAGGAGGTCATGTATTGTGTACTTACTAGAATGGAAATCTATGAACTTAGACATATTGCTGAAGAAATGGATGAAAGTGCTTTTATAACCATATTAGAAGTATCTGATATCATAGGACAACATATTAAATCTACTCAAAGATTATCACATAAAAAAATACGTTATCAAAGAAAGGAAGACAAAGTATGAATCAAGAGCAAAACAAGACAGTAGCAAATGTAGCAAATAACGAAATTCCGGTACCTAATACAAATAACATACCTCCAGGACCAGCAACTGTAACGAATCAACAACCAACTCAACAGTCTGAGCAACCATCAAACATATTAGCTGGTAGTCCGGGTGTGGTAGTAGCACCGGTAAGTAGCGAACCAACGGATGCCTCTAGTGCTGATAAAGGAAGGGTAAATGGTATTGTTCATAGTGCAACAGAGACGGAGCAAACACTATCTCATACTACGATGATTAATCCTACAGTCGTAACTCCTCGTGTAGAAATTACCTCTGCAACATCTTCTCCACCGCCTCCAGTAGTAGAGGATACACAAGAAGAATCTATACCAAAACCGTTACCAAAAAAATCACATAAGGCAGGAGTCTTTATCTTTTTATTATTACTAATTATAGCTGTATTAGGATATTATATCTATCAAGATTATCAAAAAGACTTAGCTAGAGGAGAATGTAGTCCCTTAGTAGCAAGTGATAATACCCTTAGAGAGTTAGATATAAACTCTTCTATAGTACAAGAATTATATGATAAGATTAAAACTACAATCAGAGAAGATGTTGCTTATCATAACTTTGATGATGTATTTAAATTGTATTTAGCTTATCGTCAAATACCAACATCAGATATATATGAATCAAACTGTAACTTATTTAACGAAAGTAACATGTCTAATTTTACTTGCTCTAGCTCAACTAATTTTACACCTACTGCATTTAAAGAAGAAACATTACAAAGAGAAGTAAGAAAATTATTTGGAGAAAGCATCTCTATTCCTAATCAAAACATTGTTCTAGGTAACAGTTGTTTTGGAGGATATCAATATGTAGGAGAACGAGGAGAATATGTCCAAGGATATTGTGGACAAATACCAACTACAACTTATAATGTAGATAAAGAACTTATTTCTGCAACAGTACAAGGAGATACGATTACCCTAAGAGAAAATGTAAGATATTATAGTGCCGAAGGAATCACGAACGATCAATTACAGAGTGGAGTATATGTTCATACATTTAAACTAGATAATAGTTATCATTACGCTTATGTTGATAGAACCATTGAAGCGTCTTAAAAAATATGTTATATTAGAAAAGGTGATAGAATGGAAATACAAAAGATTGTAACTGGAATGCTAGATGAGAATTGCTATGTCTTAAAAAGTAATGGTACTTGTTTAGTAGTAGATCCAGGAGATGACTATATAAAAATAAAAGAAGCAATCGGTGAAGATAAAGTGTTAGGAATATTATTAACACATTCTCACTTCGACCATGTCGGTGCTCTTCGCCATTTTTTAACAAAAAGAAGTATAAAAATTTTCAAAAAAAGTAGTGTAGAAGAACAAGAATATCATATAGGAGATTTTTCTTTTCAAGTGATTTTTACACCAGGACATTCAAAAGATTCTATTAGCTTCTATTTTGAAGAAGAAAAAGTAATGTTTGTAGGAGATTTTATTTTTAAAGACTCTGTTGGTAGATGTGACCTACCCGGAGGTAGCGAACAAGAACTAAAAGAAAGTTTAAGTAAAATCAAAACATATCCTTCAGATATCACATTATACCCTGGTCATTATGAAGTCACAACACTAGAAGAAGAAATGAATAATAATCCATATTTTAGATAGGAGTAATTTATGTATATAGATGTAGTTGTATTAATAATATTAATTGTATTAGTAGTAATGTTTTTTAAAAGATTTTCATCATTTGTCTTTTTCATGGCAATAGTAGATCTTCTATTAAGAATATTAACATTTATAAAAAATAACATTGGACTTCCAGATGTTAGTGCTTTAATAGGTAAATATGTTCCTGCAAGCATCCCTGCAATTATAGATAAATATTGCAATGGAATCATTAATACAATATTACAATGGGCCTTTGTAATATTAATGTGTATTTTCTTAGGATATATTACCAAGATATTTATAAAAAAGAAAAAAATTTAAACAAATACAAAGAAATGACAAGTTTAGCCATTTCTTTTTTTTATACTTACTATGGTGATAGAAATGAAAGTTTATTTAGATCTAGTCTTTTTCATTAACTTTTTCTTTGATTTTTTAATATTACTAGCAACAAAAATTGTATTAAAAGAAGTAGTACCATTTTGGAGATTATTATTGGGAAGTTTAATAGCTAGTAGTTCAATTTTTCTTTTGTTTCTATCACTATCAAACTTAGAATTATTTTTATTTAAAGTATTTATGAGTATTTTAATTATATTAGTTACTTTTGGAAGGAGGAATTTTTTATCGGATATCATATATTTTTATTTAATTAGTATAATTTTAGGAGGCTTTCTATATTTATTTGACATAAGTTTTAGTTATAAAAATCAGGGAGTAATATTTTTTGGAGCAGGACTAGGATTAAATTTACTAGTGATAATAATACTTGCACCAATTTTTTTGTATTTTTATGTGAAACAAGTAAAGAAAAGTAAAGTAGAGCAAGCAATTACTCATTCTGTAGAAATATATGTAAATGAAAAGGTCTATCACTTAAAGGGAATGCTAGATACAGGCAATAGATTAAAAGACCCTTGTACTGGAAAAAGTGTAATTTTAATTAATTCTAAGGTGAATATTTCAATGCCTAGATTTTTCTATGTTCCATATAAGGCATTAAATACAGAAGGCATGATACCTTGTTGTAAAGCAGAAAGAGTAATTGTAGATAATAGAGTTTTTTCTAAATGTTTAATAGGAATTAGTAAGGACGAGTTTTCTTTAGGAGGAGTAGATTGTATTTTACCAAATAAATTTAAGGAGGAATTATGAGAAAAATAATAAGTTGGATTAAAAATTTATTTTCTAAAGTTTATAGTGTTTTTTATGTAGGATCAACTGATATGCTTCCAGAACCATTATCAAAGGAAATGGAAGAGTACTATGTAGAAAAAATGCAAAGAGGTGATTTAGATGCCAAAGATAAATTAATAGAACATAACTTGCGACTGGTAGTTTTTCTTTCTAAAAAGTATGAAAATACAGGTGTTGATTTAGAAGATTTAGTAAGTATAGGTACGATTGGATTAATTAAAGGTATCCAAACATTTCAAAGTGGAAAAAATATTAAACTTGCAACCTATGCATCACGTTGTATTGATAATGAAATATTGATGCATCTTAGAAAAAATAAGAAAACAAAAACAGAAGTAAGTATTGATGCCTCTTTATCTTTTGATGGAGAAGGAAATGAATTACATTTAGAAGATGTCTTAGGAACAGATCCAGATATTGTCACAAAAAGTATCGAAGAAGAAAATGATAAAAAGATAATGTTAGAAGAAGTGATGAAATTAAAGCCAAGAGATCGAGATATTATTGTATTGCGATATGGTCTTTTAGGTAATGATGAACTAACGCAAAAGGAAGTGGCAGAGAAGTTAGGAATTTCACAATCATATATCTCTAGAATTGAAAAAAAAGTAATAAAAAGATTACGTACAGTAGTCAGTAATTTCTAAAATTTTCTGATTACCTCATTTACTTGTTTTTTTGTTTATGTTATACTTACATTAAATAGTAAGTTCATAAGGTAAGGTGAGAGTAGCATATGTTACAAAAGATAAAAAACTGGTGGAAGCAAGAGAATAAAACAAATAAAATACTCACTATTTTTTCTGTATTTTTAATTGTTTTTTCTGTGTTTTTAGGAACTGCAATGAATATTAGTATGGCAGCTAGTGTTCCCGAAAAGTTAACAACCAGTAGAAAAGATTTTGAATCTGGTGCAACCGTTAGTTTGTTTAATGGTATTATTATGTCTGGCTTCTTTGTAGCATCAGATGGAAATAACGAATATGTCATGTACTGTTTGGAAAAAGAAAAAGAATGGTATACGGATACTGAATTGACACATAGTGGAGCAAAACTAGATGCAGGGTATGCTTATATTATTCAAAATGGATATCCAAATAAATCGTTTACTAAAAATAGTGACTATGATTTTTATTTGACACAAGTCGCGATATGGTGGTATCAAGATCGTCTTGCTGGAGTAGATGATAATACAGATGGTATACTTACCGCCGCACAAAAACAAGAAATTAAGACAAGTCAATATGGTTCCGTGTTAGAACCATTAGTAACGACAGCTGTTAATGTTGCTAATAATTACAAAAAAATCGAACCTAAATTTACAGTTTCAACAAGTAGTTTTAAACTAGATTCTACCGGTAAATATTTGGAAACAGACTACATCTCAGTAACTGCAAATATTGATTTTTCTACTTATAGTGTAGCTCTTGATATGAATGGAGCCGAAGTTGTAAATGAACTAGGACAAACTGTTCAAAGTCCACTAAATAGTGGCCAAAAATTCAAGATACGTATTCCACTTGCCAATTTATCAACATCAGATTTAGATTTAAAAATTTCAATTATTCTAGACTATGTAGAAAATGAAGTTTACCAATTTGATCCACCAGCAAATCAACAAGATATGCAAAAAGCAGTACCTTCTTTAGTACTCGCTGTCCCTAAACAATTTAACACATCAACAACAGTAGCTATACCAACTGGAAGTATTACAATAGAAAAAGTAAATGCTAATAATACAGGCGAACTTCTAGCTGGTGCTAAAATTGAATTAGTAAGAGAAATTGATAATCAAGTAATTGAAACATTTACTACTACCACAAGTGCAAAAACTATTTCTGGATTATTACCAGGAAAATATACCATTCGTGAAATTGACGCTCCAGAGGGATTCGTAGCATCATCAAATAGTCCTTCAGTTACACTAAATACAACAAACTTAAATCAAACTGTTCGTCTCGAAAATACACCATTAGATTTTAAAATACGTAAAATTGATGCAGATACAAAGCAACCAATTGCCGGCGCAGAAATTGTAATATTAAATGAAGATGATGAAGAAGTATTCCGTTTCACCTCTACAAATGGATACACTGACATTCCTGCTTTAAGTGTAGGTAAGTATAAAGCAGTAGAAGAAAAAGCACCATCAGGTTATTATTTAAATACAACTCCAGTGTCATTTGAGATAAAAGATACAGATACTTCTAAATCCATCGATATACCTAATGAAAAAAATGAAATAGAAATATTAAAGACAGATGCAGAGAGTGGTGATCCATTAGCTGGCGCTAAATTAAGAGTAGTAAACACGACTACAAATGAAACCGTAGAAGAATGGACTACTACCACTTCAGCACATGTAATAAAAGGTCTTCCTAGTGGAAATTATCGTGTAGAAGAAGTAAGTGCACCATCAGGATATATATTGAACACAAGTTCAGTACCATTCACTGTTTCAAATACACAAACTCAAAAGATTACCATAACTTTCCCTAATACGCAAAGCCAAATTACGATTTCTAAAGTAAATGAAGAAGGGGAGTTAATAGCAGGTGCAACCTTAGCAATCTATAATTCTGCCAATCAAAAAGTACAAGAATTTACATCCAAAACAACGCCAACAGTGATTGATAAATTACCAATAGGAAATTATACATTAAGAGAATTAAAAGCACCAAATGGATATGTTCTAAATACAGATCCAGTAGCTTTTGAAGTTACCAATGACACAAAGAATTTACAAGTTTCAATGAAAAATGTTCTGAACGAAATTTTAATTGGTAAAGTAGATGCCGATACCAAAAATTATGTATCTGGTGCCCAGTTAAGATTAGTAAGTTCATCTGGTACTGAAATTCGTAAGTGGACTAGTACTAATTCTTTATACTCCATTAAAGGACTTGCTCCAGGTACCTATTATTTAGAAGAATTAGCTGCTCCAAATGGATATATAAGAAATACAAATCGAATACAAATCGTTGTAGATGAAAATACAACTACCGCAACCTATACCATGGAAAATCAGAGCGTCTCTGTTCGAATTGGTAAAATAGATAAAGATACAAAAGAATTAGTATCTGGTGCGACATTAGAATTATTAGATGAAAATAGAGATGTCATAGCTACATGGAGAACAACTAACGATTACGAAACATTTACGGATTTGAAAGAAGGTACATACTATGTTAGAGAAAAATCAGCACCTTCTGGATATATTGTAAATAGCGAAACAGTAGAGTTTACAATCGATGCATCCCATCCTGCCATTGTTGTATCTTTTGAAAATGAAAAAACAACAGTGAAACTTGGTAAAGTAGATGCTAAAACAGGAAACTATCTTCCAGGTGCCGTACTACAACTATCACGTGAAGACGGTACGATGGATCCAATTACCTTCGTAAGTGAAGATAAAGCAACCGAATTCCGAGGCCTTGCTAATGGTAGTTATATCCTAGAAGAAATTAGTGCACCAGACGGTTATATTGAAACAAATTCTAAAATAACATTCGAATTAGATTCTACAGGAAAGACAAAAAACATTTCATTAAAGAGTGATTATATCTCTATATCTGTTCAAGATAAAAAATTGCAAATTGATACAAAAGGAGTAGAAGGATATCAATTTGAATTACTTACAGCGGATGGAGAATTATTAGATACTTATGAAATAGGAAAAGAAGTATATACATCAGAGGTATTAGAAAATGGTAACTATTTACTAAAACAAACAGTTGTTCCCGAAGGAATAGTACTTAACTCTAATCTATATTCATTTACTATTAATGATACTGCAACATCAGAAATTGTGTATTTCGCTAATGATTATACACGTGTAAACTTAGAAAAGAAAGAAATGATAGGAGGAGACAATCTAGCTGGCGCTCATTTTATCTTACGAAATGAAAAAGGAGAAGTCGTAGAAGAATGGACATCAACTGACACAGCAAAGACAATAGAAAAATTAACTCCTGGTCAATATACACTAAGTGAAGTAAAAGCACCAGATGGCTATGTTCTTAATAGTTCTCCACTTGCTTTTGAAGTAGAAGCAATAGGAGATGTACAAGTAGTAACAATGTATGATGCTTTAGAAGTAGAAGTTCCTAACACATCACAAAACTCGTTATTATATCTATTTATAGGTACAATTACTATCATGACAGGTTTAAGTATCTTTGGATATACTTACTATAAAAAGAAAGCCTAATAAATAAATGAGTAGATTATGCTTTCTATATGGAACTGTTCATGCTAGAAAAACAAAAAGTGCTTATGCAATAAGAAATCGTTTTTTGAAATATCATCTATCTACCATGATTATGGCTCCAACGACTACTCATCAAGATGATATTTCTAATTACGACTATTTAATTGGAAAAGAGGAAAATATATTCTTAACGATAAAAAGACAATTTTCTCATATGAAATTAATAATTATTGATGATGCACACCTACTTAGTGAAGTACAAGTTGATCAACTACTACAAGTGGCTATTTCACAAAATATAGCCATTATCTGCTTTGGATTAAGAACAGATTTTCGTACCAGTGAATTTCCTGGTGCCAAACGACTATTAGAAATAGCTCAGGTAGTAAAAGAAATACCTACAAAGTGTACCTGTGGTAATAAAGCATTATTTAATGTAAGAAAAGAAAATGGAAAAACTACATTTTCAGGAACACAAATAAAAACGGGACAAATAATTACTTATGAAGCATTATGTCCCAAGTGTTATTATCATAAGGTAATGCAATATAAAAAACTAAAAGAAAGTGGAATATTATAAAGCAAGCTTTAAGCTTGTTTTTATGT
>CALVYD010000044.1 GCA_944371995.1 uncultured Bacilli bacterium | reverse complement strand
TGAAGTGATACAATAAATGTAGACAGTCTAAAAAAGACACAGTCTACATTTTTTTGTTACTAAATAAAATGGAGGATATTTTATGAAAAGAAATAATATGAAAACACCAAAAGAAAAAGAAATAATTGTAAAACGATATATAAATGGTGAATCAACCACAAAATTAGCAGATGAATTTAATGTTTGTAGAAGACAAATTTATCGTTGGATAAAAAATTATGAAGAAAAAGGATTTGATGGTTTAATATCAAATACTGGCAAAGCATCTACTCACCATAAAAATATGGGATTGTATTTAAGAAAACCTAAATCAAGAGAAGAAGAATTAGAAATAGAATTAATGAAGAAAGAGATTGAGATAGCACGATTAAAAAAAGGCTACGAAGTGAAAGGAGTTGGTCCAAAAAAGGAATTCGTTACTACATTCGAGAAGAATACAAAATAATAGATGAATATAAAAATAAGTATTCTGTAAAGTTATTATGTGAATATATGTCTGTGAGTAGATCGGGTTATTATAAATGGAAATATAGACAAAATAATCCAACATTAAAAATGTTATCAAGACAATCGGATATAAATTTAATAAAAGAAATACATAAAAAACATCCTTCTCATGGCTATAGGTGGATAAATGCTTATGCTAGAAAGAAATATGGTGTAGTATGGTCTGATAATCATGTTCATTTGTGTTGTAAGTATGAAAATATTAAATCACAAGGTAAACATTATCAATGGAAGAAGCCTGATGAAGAACATGAAAAATTTAATAATCTTGTATGGAATGGTTGGAAATATTTAAGTAGACCATATGAAGTAATTGTATCCGATATGACCGCTTTTAAAGTTAAAGGGATTTATTATGAACTCACTTTATATTTTGATGCTTGGAACAAAGAAATAATTGGGTATGGATTAGTTTCTCGTAAAGGTAATATTAAATCATATTACGATGGCTTAAATCAAGTTTTAAGCAAAATAAAAGAAGAACAAATTGAAGAACCTATAATCTTACATACAGATCAAGGAGCCGTTTATTCTTCTACTACTTATAACAATCTTCTCAATGAATTTAATATTCAAAGATCCATGTCTAGAGCTGGAACTCCTACAGACAATCCTGTTAATGAATCATTAAACGGATGGATTAAAGAAGAATTGTTTATTGACTTTGATTTAAAACATTCTAATGATGTTTCAAATCTAATAAAATTATACATTAATTATTATAATTATGAAAGACCTAGTTATGCATTAAATTATAAAACCCCAATCCAATATAAAATTGAATCAGGATTTTAAGTGTATTTTTTACCTGTCTACTTTTTCTTGACTAGTGCAGAATAGAGTCTTTTTTCTTTGTATTTCACTAAAATTTCATAAAAAAAGAAGTCAAACGCTTGTAAAATTTTTTCTATCTAAGTATAATGATAATGGGAGGTTAATTATGAAAAAACACAATACATTTAAAGTCGTTCTAATTACTATTTTAGTGTTAGTATTACTTACTTGGATATTACCTGCTGCTTATTATTCAGGAAGTTATATTGACCAAGGACGCGTTCAAATGGGAATCTTTGATTTGTTCAACTATCCTGTAACATCTATTTCATATTTTGGCTATATTGCTATGTATGTATTGGTTGTTGGTGGATTTTATGGTGTTCTAAATAAAATTGGAGCATATCGTACTATGTTGGATAAATTAGTTTCCAAATTTAAAGGTAAAGAAGTAGTTGTTTTATCTATTATGATGGTACTAATTTCTATCCTTACTTCTGTATGTGGATTACAGTTAGGATTGGTTATTTTCTTTCCAATGATTATATCTTTAATCCTATTAATGGGATATGATAAGATTGTAGCAGCACTTGCTATTGTAGGTTCTACTATGATTGGTATGTTAGGTACTACTTATGGATATAATAATACTGGTATTATTCCTAGTATTTTAGGAAATGGCTTTGCAGATCAAATTTTGACTAAATGTATCTTATTATTCTTAGGAATGGTATTATTAATTTTTAATACGATTTGGTATATTAAGAAATCTAAATCTGCAACTAAAAAAGCAAATGTTAAAAAGGTAGAAGCTAAAGAAGAAAAGAAAACTACAAAAACTACTAAGAATAGTAAAAACTCTAAAACTAAATCTTCTCAAGATACAAAAGCAGCTGTAAAAGAAGAAAAAGTTATTGTAGTAACAGAAGAGAATGAAGAAGATTCTTATGTTCCTGCTACTATTAGTGGTAAAAAACATGTAGTTTGGCCATTAGCTTTAATACTATTTATCATTTTTGTTATTTTAGTATTAGCTTTCATTTCTTGGTCTGGAGCATTCGGTCTTACTGCAATGCAAGATGCAACAACAGCAGTTACTAGTTTTGAAGTCTTTGGATTTGCTTTATTTGGTAAATTACTTGGTACTATTAATGCATTTGGTTCATGGTCACTTGTAGATCTTATGGTTGTTTTAATGGTATTTATGTTACTTTTAGCTCTAATTTATAAAGTTAAATTTAACGAAGTAATCGATGGATTTACTGAAGGTGCTAAAAGAGCTTTAGGTCCTGCTGTTATCGTTGTTTTACTTTATACTATTTTAGTAATTACAACTTATCATCCATTCCAATTAGTTATTTATAAAGCTATATTAGGAATTACTGATGGATTTAATGTATTTACTACATTTATTGTAGCAATTCTATCTGCATTATTTAATGTAGATCCAGCTTATGCTTTCCAAAGTTCTTTACCATATCTTGCTAGTATAGTTACTAATGCTGATAATTATCCAATTGTTGCTGTTGTATATCAAGCAGCTTATGGATTAACTATGTTAGTTGCTCCTACAAGTTTAGTTTTAATGGGTACATTATCATATTTAAAAGTTTCATATGGTAAATGGTTTAAGACAATTTGGAAATTACTATTAGAATTATTAGTATTATTACTTATTGTATTTACTATATTAATTTTAATTTAGTTATTAGAGCCTGTTTAAAGGCTCTTTTTTTGTCATTTTTTTTGGTCTTTAATTTCTTGAAAGGATTTCTTATCCTATTTACAATAAATATAGGAGATGATTTTATGTTTTCAAGATTTACAGAAGATGCACAAAAAATATTAATTATGTCAAAAAAAGAGATGCAAGAATTAAAGCATCCTTATGTTAGTAGTGAACATTTATTATTATCTATCCTTCATTATGGAAATCCGGAATTAATTTCGTTTTTAAATATACATGATCTTACGTATCTAAAAGTGAAGGAAGAAATTATTCGAGTTCTTGGTGTTGGAAATAAAGAGAGTAGTTGGTTTTTATATACACCTCTTTTGAAAAAGATTATAGAGAATGCTATTTTGGATAGCAAAGATGATGGTACTTTTGTGACTGTGGAGCGACTTTTTGTATCTTTGTTAGAAGAAGGAGAAGGTGTTGCTAATCGGATTATGATGGGTCTAAATATTGATTTAGATATTTTGTACGAAAAATTTTCTAGACAATTTGTTCATGATAGTAATAGTAATGCAAAACTTTATATAGATGAGGTTGCTGTTGATTTTACTGATCAAGCAAAAAAGGGTGAGTTTGATCCTGTTATTGGAAGAGATGAACAGATTCGACAGATGATTGAAATCTTATTACGGCGTAAAAAAAACAATCCGCTATTGATTGGTGATGCTGGTGTTGGAAAAACTGCTTTAGTCGAAGAACTTGCTAGACGTATTGTTTTAGGTATTGTCCCTAATGAATTGAAACATATGCGTATTTTAAGTGTTTCAATTGCTTCTTTAGTAGCTGGTACGAAATATCGTGGAGAATTTGAGGAGAGATTAAATAAAATGATAGAAGAATTAGAACATGTTTCTAATGTAATATTGTTTATTGATGAGATTCACACGATTATTGGTGCTGGTGGTGCTGAAGGTGCGATTGATGCTTCTAATATTTTAAAGCCATATTTAGCAAGAGGTAAAATTAAAGTTATAGGAGCAACAACAAAGGCGGAATATTCGAAGTTCTTTGAGGGAGATAAAGCTTTTGATAGAAGATTTCAAAAAATTATAATAGAGGAGCCTTCTGTTGAAGAGACTAAAACGATTTTATACCATTTAAAAGCCATTTATGAAAATTTTCATGGTATAGAAATACCGGAAAATGTTTTATCTTCTATTGTGGAATTATCAGATAGATATATATCGACTGGCAAACAGCCAGATAAGTCTATTGATTTATTAGATGCTGCTTGTTCTAAAATGATTAATTCTGATACGGTTGTTGATAGAAAAATGAAACAACTTCAAATAGAACTTAGTGATATTGTTGAGAAAAAAAATCAATTGATTATAAAGCAGGATTTTAAACAGGCTTCTATCTTACGTGAAAAGGAACATTTTTTACAATCTAAGTTGAATCGCTTGGAATTAAAGGAAAGTACTAATAGAAAGAAAGTTTTAACCATGGATTGTTTATATGATGTGATTTTTGCTAAGACAAAAATACCTATTAAAAAAATCTTATCTATGGATAAAGAAGCTATTAAGAAAGAATTATCCAGACGTGTTATTGGTCAGGAATCTGCTATTTCGCAAGTGATTGATTTTATTGCTAAACCGTCGGAAAGAAAATCTCCAAAGTCTTTTCTTTTTGCGGGATCTAGCGGATGTGGAAAAACTTTATTTGTTAAGGAATATGCAAATATTTTATATCCTAAAGATGGATTTATCAAATTGGATATGAGTGAGTATAGGGATTCTAGTTCTATATCTAAGATTATTGGTTCTCCTCCAGGATATGTAGGCTATGATGATAGGAATACTATATTGGAAAGGGTTAAATTACATCCTTATTCTGTATTATTGCTTGATGAGATAGAAAAGGCTGATTCTAAAGTACTAAAATTGTTTTTGCAAGTTTTAGATGATGGGATTATGACGACTTCTTATGGTGATGTCGTGAGTTTTAGAAATTGTGTTATATTTATGACTTCTAATTTAGGTTTTGATAAAAAATCTATAGGATTTATTAATCATGAACAAACAATTATTTTTGATAAGTTAAAATCTTTTTTAGGAGTAGAGTTGTTTAATCGTTTTGATGCGGCTATTTTATTTCGTAATCTTAGTGAAAAAGATATCGAAAAAATTATTTCTAATAAGATAAAACAAAGATATCCTGATATTTCATTGAGACAATTGCGTGAGTTTGTTGATTCTATAAAAAAACAAAGTGATTATTTAAATTTTGGTGCTAGAAAGATAGATAAGTTGTTAGAAAGCTCGGATTTTGAATACAGTTCTTAAGAAACTGTATTTTTTCTATTTTACTTATGATATACTAGTAATAGGTGATTTTATGAAATTATATAATACTTTGACAAGAAAAGTTGAAGATTTTGTACCTAATGAAGAAGGGAAGGTAAAAATATATACTTGTGGTCCTACAGTTTATCATTATGCGCATATTGGTAACATTAGGAACTATATTGGACATGATATTCTAGATAAAACATTACGTTATTTAGGTTATGAAGTTACTCGTGCTATGAATATTACTGACGTGGGTCATTTAACTAGTGATTCTGATTCTGGTGAAGATAAAATGGAAGTTGCTAGAAAAAGGGAAAATAAGTCTGCTATGGAGATTGCAAGGTTTTATACTGATGCATTCTTCAAAGATTTTGAATTAGTGCATTGTCGTATGCCAGAAATTGTTTCTCCTGCTACTGAGAATATTAGTGAATATATTAAGATTATAGAAGTATTACTGGATAAGGGTTATGCTTATTCGTCTGGTGGCAATGTTTATTTCGATACAAGTAAGTTAGAAGATTATTATGTTTTAACGAACCATCAAGAAGATAGTTTAGTTGTTGGTGCTAGAGAAGGTGTCGAAGAAGATAGTAATAAACGAAATCAAGCTGATTTTGTTTTATGGTTTACTACTAGTAAGTTTTCTAATCATGAATTATTATGGGATTCTCCTTTTGGTCGTGGTTATCCTGGTTGGCATATTGAATGTAGTGGTATTTCTATTAAATATTTAGGCGAATATTTAGATATTCACGGTGGTGGTGTTGATAATATTTTTCCACATCATACTAACGAAATTGCACAAAGTGAAGCGTATTTAGGCCATAAATGGTGCAATTATTGGTTTCATAATGAACATTTATTAGATGAAACTGGAAAGATGAGTAAATCTACTGGTGCTATTCTTACGGTTAGTGTATTGAAAGAGAAAGGATATGATCCATTAGCATTTCGTTTTATGTGTTTAAACTCTCATTATAGAAAGCAGTTAGTATTTTCTTATGAGGCTTTAGATCAGGCTTTCGCTACGTTAAAAAAATTGCGTAATCGTATTTCTTCTATTATTGAAGAAGGAGAAGAACAAAAAGAATTTATGGAAAAGTATCATGAGAAGTTTGTTCATGAGTTATCTGATGATTTAAATACTGCTAATGCACTTTCAGTTCTTTATGAAGTTTTAAAAGATGAAACGCTTTCTGGAAATAGTAAAATTTCTCTTATTCGTGAGTTTGATCAAGTGTTATCTTTAGATTTAATTCAAGAAAAAAAGATGGTTTCTAATGAAGCGTTTATTTTGGAACAAATTGAAAAACGTGCTAATGCTAAAAAGAATAAGGATTTTTCTTTAGCAGATGCTATTCGTGATGATTTGTTAAAGCAAGGAATTCGTTTGATTGATAGTAGAGAAGGAACTACTTATGAGGTTATAGAATAATAGGAAGAGTCTTCCTATTTTTTCAAGAGTGGAGGTTTTATGAAAGTTGTAGAGATAAATTCACTAGTGCTGGCATATTTAGGAGATACTATTTATGAAAATTATGTTCGTAGATATTTAATTAATCAGGGTATTGCTCATGTTGATGAGTTACAAAAGTCTGCTGTTAAGTATGTTAGTGCTAAAAATCAAGCTGCATATTTGCAACAAATGATAGATCAAGGTTTTTTATCTTCAGAAGAGTTGGAAATAGTAAAAAGAGCTAGAAATTATAAGACAACTTCTCATCCTAAGAATTGTGACATTGTTACTTATAAATATGCAACGGGATTAGAGGCGTTAATTGGATATTTAGATTTAAATAATCAGCATGATAGAATTTTAGAAATTATGAATTTTATATTGGAGGATTAATTATGTTAGTATATGGACGTAATGTTGCACTAGAGATGTTAAAAAATCCAGAAAAAGTACAAAAAGTTTTATTACAGAAAGGTTTTGATGATAAAAAGATTCTTTCGTTATTAGAAAATAGCAAAATTCCTATACAGTTTAAATCAAAACAAGAAATTGATCGTTTGGCAGAAGGTGTTCATCAAGGTATAATTCTATATGTTCGAGATTACCAATATTATACTTTATCTGATATATTATCTAATAATCCTTCTTTTATTGTTATATTAGACCATATAGAAGATCCACATAATTTTGGTGCCATTGTTAGAACTTGCGAAGCTGCTGGAGTAGATGCTATTATCATTCCTAAGGATCGTCAGGTACAGGTTAATGCAACGGTAATGAAAACTAGTGTTGGCACTTTAAATCAAGTGAAAATTGTACAAGTTTCTAATTTAGCATCGACTATCGATTATCTGAAAGATCATGATTTCTGGATAGTCGGTACGGCTTTAGAAGATAGTGTTGACTACCGTAGTATAGATTATTCTGGAAAGATTGTTTTAATTGTTGGCAATGAAGGAATAGGAATGTCAAAATTAGTTACAAAAAAATGTGATTTTATAGCAAAAATTCCAATGTATGGTACTACAAATAGTTTAAATGCATCTGTTGCTAGTGGAATTATGATATATGAGGTAATCCGAAATAGAAAGTAGAGGTCTATTTTGAATTATAAAAATATTAATGATTATGAAATATTATATTTAGTTAGTGAAGATATGGATTCTAATTATGATATATTGTTTCAAAAGTATTTACCTATTATTAAATCTATTTCTAGTAAATATTTTCCTTTTGCTTCTAGTCATGGTGCTGAATATCAAGATTTAGTGCAAGAGGGATTTTTGGCACTTAATAATGCTATTACAACCTATAAAGATAATGAAAAAACTATTTTTTATACTTATGCTTGTGTATGTATTGAAAGGCATTTAGTTACTTATTGTAGGTCTTTGGCTTCACAAAAACACCAAATTTTAAATGTTGCTATTCCGGAGGATTTATATTCGTACAATCTTATTAAGGATAATTCTGAGATTAGTAATTTTTTTGAGTTTCATCCTATGGAGTTATACTCTTTTATTAGGAAAGTTATGTACTCTTTTGATTTGATTACTCGCTGTGTTTTTGAACTTAGATTTAATGGATTTAGTTATTTAGAAATTTCTCAGTTATTAGAGATATCTGTGTCTACTGTAGATTCTAGGCTTAGTAAGGCACGTAAAATAATGCAAAGAAGTTATAAAGATGCTATTAAAAATTGAAAAACTTTATTTTTTGTTTTACAATGATAATAGGTGAATAGAATATGAAGGAACAGATACCTTATGTTGATAATAATTATGATAATAGGGTAGAACAGAATAGTACTGCTCCTTTTTCTGATGATACGAATTTTTCAGAACTATATGATTCTACTAAGTCAAAAATTATTCCTTTTCAAAAGAAGCATATTGATAGTATTACTATGCAAGAATGGCTTATGAATCATCATAGTCAGGAAGAATATCAAAATCTTTTTATTAATATGGATTTAGCAATGAAATATATACATGATCAGGATTACTATATTGAATCTTTTGCTTTAGATACTATAGAAATTTTAAATCATTCCATAAAACAGATTAAATTTACTCAGCTACACGAAATGCCTTTAGATTTTGCTTCTCAAAAGAATTTAGTTCGAGATAATATATTTTTATCTGCGGTTTTACAAATTGGTATCTATGCTAATTGTTTGCAATATTTTAGAGGTGAGGCAATAACATATTTAAAGCAGAACTTTGGAGATTTTTCTATCTTTTTACCAGAAGAAGATATTCCTTATTATAGAGGTGTTATTGAACGTGGTGCCTCTGTTTATCTTAGTTCTTATGTTGGAGAGAGAAAGAAGCGGGATTTAAATAATTTAGATCAACAAGTTAATGAGGGAGATGCTGGAAAAGGCAAATCTTTAGTAAAAACGAATGGTACTTCTTTAACTGCTGAAGATTTAGTACCTCAAAATATTGCCGAACTTCAAAATGTATATAATAATTTATCTAAAAAAGATGCTGCCTTTGTAAGAGCTCTTATTTATCCTATTTTAATTTTATTGGTTGGATTAACTGTTTTATTATTATCTTATATATTATCTTAGTTAATTTTTGT
>CALVYD010000043.1 GCA_944371995.1 uncultured Bacilli bacterium | reverse complement strand
TGTTAAGCCTGTGGAGAAGTAGGGATACCTAGTCTATGAAGCAGGAAACTTGGAAGGTGACGACCAAGGCGAATTAAGTTTACTTAATTCTTTTGTTCTTGATAATACAAAGTAGTAATTTGAAGGATGGTGAACTTCGTGACAAAAGAAAATAAAAAAGATTTTAATGCTATGATGAAAAATAGTAAAGATATGCCTAAAATACAAATTGTGAAGGATGAGAAAACAATAAAAAAATATGGTGGAACTAAAATGTTTTTTGCACCGCCAATTTATTATGATCGACTCATGAAAAAAGTTCCAAAAGGGAATTTGATTACGGTAGGGCAAATGAGAGATTATCTTGCAAGGCAAAACAATGCAGATTTTACAGATCCAATGACAGCTGGAATATTTGTAAATATTGTAGCTTGGGCTAGTTATCAAAGAACTACTGACATTACTCCTTATTGGAGAATATTAAAATCAAATGGTGAGTTAAATGTTAAGTATCCTGAAGCAGTAGAATTGCAAAAAAGATTACTAGAGGAAGAAGGACATACAATTATTTCAAAAGGTACAAAGAATATAAAGTATTATGTTAAAGATTATGAAGATAGTTTGGTAGATTTATAATAGCATGAAAGCAGGAGATATTATGAAGTATATAGCATTATTAAGAGGAATTAATATAAGTGGTAAAGATAAAATTTCAATGAGTGAATTGAAATTGGAGTTAGAGAAAAATAACTATCAAAATGTTTCTACTTATCTTAATAGTGGTAATGTTATTTTTGAAAGTGATATAGATAATAAAGATTCTATCATTGAGAGATATTAATAGAATTATAAAAAATGAATTTAATCTTAAAATATTTATTTTTGTTATGACTGCTTTTGAACTTGCTGATATATTAAGTAATTATCCTAACTGGTGGGGAACCGATGATAAGGTAATATATGATAATTTAATTTTTATCATACCACCTATGAAAACTGAAGAAATATATCAAACTATTGGAGAGCCAAGAGAAGGAAATGAAAAAAATTAAAGAATACAACAATTCTATATTTTGGTCTTATGATTTAAAAAATTATAGAAAATCATTGAAATATAAATAAAAAACAAGTGGTAGTGTATGAAACTATTCACACTACCATTTGTGGAAGGAGAAAATTTATATGGAAATAAAAAACTTATATGATCGAGATGATTATGAAAAATACAAAGAAATTATAAATATGATAACAGATTTATATTTAGATTTATTTAAAATTATGTTGGATTACAAAAATGTATCCTATATTAATCAAGAAGATAATTTTGAATATTTAGATTCTTTAGTAAGAATAACTTACCCGCAATTTTCGCAATCTTTAATTTACCTTTCAGTGTCAAGAAATGAACCATATCATACATATTTAGAGGTTATAAGTGTATTATTATCTACTTATATTCACTTAAAGAATATGTATGATGATGCTGATTTTGAAAAGAAGTATTTAGAGTGTAATCCAAATAATGGTGAAGATATTGTTGAATAAATTAGTAGTTTGTAGAGGGGATAAAGTAAAATGAGTTTAAGAAGTTTCAAAGTGTTTGGAACGAAAAAAGATTTAGATAGTATATTTAATGAATTTCAAAAGAATAATATAATTAAATATTATAAATGTGGTAAAAGTGATAGCAATAAAGTGACAGATATTACTAAAATTAATAACTTTGGTTTTCTCTTAACGGGTGTCATATAGGAAATGAGTATCTTGTTATAAAAGACAATGAAACAGTTCAACTTGATAATTATAAACATATATATCAAAAGTTAAATCCAACAAGTATTGTTATTGATTTAGGTGGATTATATGATAAACATACTATTTTGCCTACAACTGTATCTACAATTTGGTATGATGATGAAAGAAGCAGCGAATTATTTAATAATTTAAAGAGTATTATGAAAAGATATTCTGTTAGCACAGTTAATGGATATATGATATTAAACAAGGCTTATGATAACAAAGAACAATTAAGATTTGTAACTATAAATGTTCAAAGCCCGGGAGAAAATGATTTAAAAGTATAATACAAATTTGCAATTTATGGAGTTGATTGTCTTGAAAAATATATTAAAACAACAGGAATGAGTAGGAAAGATTATGAAATCTGTAAAAATTGATGCTAATAAAACAAATAGAATAGTAATATTATATTGCTGCTGTTTGCTTTTATATCGTTTCATTGATTAGTTTTTTTCAGGATGGTGATAGTAGTTCAGGTGTTGTTTATTTTTGTATCGGTTCAGTGTTTATATGTTTAGGTAGTATATATCTGAATAAAGGTGCAAAAGAAGAAAATAAAAAATAGATATAGGTGGTGTTAAAATGTATAAAACGGTTGTTATAGAATATTCTCCAAAAGCAGACGATATGGCACAGAAAGTAGAAAAAAAAGCTAATGAAATGTCACAAGAAGGTTATGAATTAGTTACCATGTCAATTACAGGAACAGCAAAAGCAATTTTAGTATTTAAAAAGGTCTAAAAAGATTTGTATAAATTATAATTTGCAAATAGGAGGTATAGTATGCTAGTTACAGGGATTTTAATTACGATAGTTGCATTTTTTATGTTTTTAGTTCCTCAGTTTTTTATGAGACTTAAAAGTCCTAGGATTCCAGATAAATTATTAAAAAATCCTAAAATGAAAATTGTTCTTAGAATATGGGCTGGTATTTTTGTAATAGTTGGGATTTTGTTAATTGTTTTTTCAGTTATTTAATAATAAATTACAATTTAGTGATTCGTTAAATAAATAGTAATTTGTAAAATTAAACCAGTGGTATGTGTAAAAATGAGATAATAATTGGTAATATTATTCTTGAAGTGAGGGATAATTATGAATCAAGAGAAGATAGGAAAATTTATTGCTCAAAAAAGAAAAGGAAAAAACTTAACTCAAGAACAAATTGCTGAAAAATTAGGTGTAAGTATTAATGCAGTCAGTAAATGGGAACGTGGATTATGTTTGATGGATATGTCATTATTAAAGCCATTAAGTCAAATATTAGATGTTACTATCAATGAGATTCTTTCAGGAGAAGAAATTAAAACAGAAGATATAATAAATAAAGCGGATGAAAATATTGTTAATCTTACAGAACTTTATGATTTAAAATCATCTAAAATTGGAGTAGATGTATTTACTGTTGTTACACTAGTTTTATTAATTTATTATGGTAAAAAGGAAATGAATTGTTTAGGATTTGCTATGATTTGGTTTGTATATCGTATGACATATAGTTATAATAAATATAAATATACAAAAGATAAAAAGGAAATTAGAGCTTCTATTTTCTATGGTGTTTTCTTTATATTAACAACAATTATTTTTTTAAACCAAACTCTTTAATGACTATCAATTATAATTTCATGATTAGTAAAACTCTAGAAATGTTTCCTGTTAAAAATGACTTTTACATTATATGATGTTAATGTGAAAGGAGAAAAATTATGAATCAAGAAAAAATAGGAAAGTTTATTGCTGAATGTCGAAGACAAAGAAAGATGACGCAATCTGAACTTGGAGAGAAGTTAGGTGTAACTGAAAAATCTATTAGTAATTGGGAAAATGGAAGAAATATGCCAGACTTATCTTTATTTAAACCATTGTGTGAGGAACTTAATATTTCTTTAAATGATTTGATGAGTGGTGAAAAAGTAAAAGAAAAAGAATATCGGGACAAATTAGAAGAAAATATAATCAATACCATAGATTATTCAAATAAGAAAATTGAAAGTCGAAATATTTTTATTGGTTTGATATTAATAGTCTTTGGGGTTTTGATTTCTATTACTGCTGTTGGAATATTTCCTAGTGAAAGTAGTTGGGGTTCTATTTATTCAGTTTTTGGAGGAATAATTTCTTTAATAGGAGTGAGTAGATTTACTAAGAGATTAACATATGGAAAAAGATTAATTTGTAACTTTGGCTATTTCTTAATATTTATATTGCTATTGATGATGATAGATTATATTGGAGTGATTAACATTCATCAAGCGCCGAGATTTTCTTTGGTAAAAATTTCAGGTGAAGATGTTATCTATTATGACACGCCATTTTACGATGTAATAAGATGTAATGTAAATAAAGATAATGAAATATTTAAAGTAATTAAAAATCAAAAATATGATAGAGATAACATAGATAAGTTTTGTAAATGACATATGAAAAATTATAGAAATGTTAAAATTAAGTGACAAAATTCTAATTGTAATTGGTAGCTAAGAATATATTTCTAATATATAATT
This sequence comes from uncultured Bacilli bacterium, assembly GCA_944371995.1. Taxonomy (GTDB): domain Bacteria; phylum Bacillota_I; class Bacilli_A; order RF39; family UBA660; genus Faecimonas. The sequence continues at coordinate 6,528 of CALVYD010000043.1, read as the reverse complement.
TTAATAATGAGGAGTGGAGGTAGTTATGAAATTAATTTTAATTCATGGTTCAGGGCACAAAGCAAAAAGCTGGGACAAGATGATTTCCTATATGGAAAACAAAAAAGATATATTGACTCCTGATTTATCTATAATCTTAAATGGGAAAGAAGCAAGTTATAGTAATTTATATTCTCAATTTAGAGAGTATTGCAATAAGATTGATGGAAAAATTAATTTATGTGGTCTTTCTTTAGGTGGTATTCTAGCCTTAAATTATGCATTGGATTTTCCAGGAAAAGTAAATTCGCTTATTTTAATCGGTACACCATATAAAGTACCAAGAGTAATGTTTCGTATTCAAAATATAATTTTTAAATTTTTACCAAAATCTCTTTTTGAAAGTATGGCTTTTAATAAAAAAGATACATTTATTTTAGGAAATTCTATGAAAAATTTAGATTTTAGTGGTAATGTTCAAAATATCAAATGTAAAACTTTAATCATATGTGGTAAGAAGGATAAAGCAAATATCAAGTCTTCCTATTATTTATCTGAAAATATTAAAAACTCACAGTTAAAAATAATGAATAACACAGGACATATCGTAAATGAAGAAAATCCTGAGGAACTTGCAATAGTAATTAATAATTTTTTGAAAGATTAATCATAAAGTGGATTGTTAAAATGTTAAGAAAGCGAGCATAATTGTAAATGATATTTGCTAGAAAATAATTTTGTAACATGATATATTAAGTCTGGAGGTATAAGTATGAGTTTAGGAAATAGTTTATTTGATGCAAGAAAAAAGAAAGGTTTATCACAAGAAGAAGTGGCAGAAAAATTAGGTGTTAGTAGACAGACAATTTCTAAATGGGAAACAGAAGAAACTGTACCAGATATTTATCAGGCTAAAAAACTAGCAAAAATTTACGGACTATCTTTAGATGAATTAATTGATGCTGACCTAGATCAAAAAGAAATAGAAGAAGTAATAAAAAATACAGATGAGAAAAAAGAAGCAAAAATAAATTGGACCAATGCTTGGAGTAAAAAATATCCTGTTTTAGCAACTTATCAGCAAGAAGTAGACATTGATAAATATGCAAGACAAATTAGAGAAACGTTAACAGATTTGCAAGTAAAATATCATTATAACGATTTAGATAGTATGTTAGTTTTAAAAGATATACTTTATCATGAATGGAAAGATAAAAGATAAGAGCTAGTAAAAATATAAGTTAGATTGAAATAAATTATTATTTAGAAAGAAGAGGTAGAATCATGGATTGTTATCACATGACAATTTTTGATAGATTAAGTTCTATTAGTAAACAAGGACTAACTCCAAGAAATGAAAAAAATAGTAAATTAATTAATGATACAAAAATTAAAGTTTTTTTCTCAGAAGGCTTCGAAGGTGCAATAGCTTTATTCGTAGATTTTGACATCGTATATAATAATATAAAAATGAAAAAAGAAATGTTAGCAGATAAAAAATTAGAAGAGCAAGTTTTAAAATCAAAAGATCTATGTGATTATTTAAAAGATGGAGTATATTTACAATTTGATGGAGAAAATATAAAAAATGAAAGAAATTTTGAAAACGGTTGTACCAGTAAAACAATTTTACCAACAGAACTAAATGTTTGTGTTTTAAAAAGGAAAAGTAACAACACCATTTATTTTTCAAGATTTGAAGTAATTAAATATATGATGGCAAAAACAGAACCAGAAAAAATTAAATATTATGGAGCCTTATATAATGGATCACCAGACTTTGACGCTGCTACAAAGAGGATACAAGACAAAGTCAAAAAATACTATACTAATCATAAAAAAGAGATAGAAAAATATAAAAATGATGACTATTTGCTAGAATATATTCCTCTAACAGATTTTGTAAACAGGTATCTAAATAATTTATAATATCTATGTAATAGTTTTGTTACTACTCAGCCCTAAAATAACGGATTTTAAGTAATCCGTTATTTTTGCAGTGTGCCGTGCATGGCATATAGCTAGAGGGTGAAAGTCCCTTACACGCGTAGGTATCAACGAAGTGTTAGAGAAGCACAACGCATCAACAGTGATGTTAGGGCTAAAGGAAGTGTGGAACAAAATCATGAACCAACGAACAGAAATTTACTATAAGGCTACATAAACGGATAAGGTTGCAACACAAACTAAAGTCCAAAAGATACCCGTAACTTTATGTGGTAAAGTAAGTGGTTAAATGAGGAAAGTTACATGTCTTACCACGGGAGGTCTTACGAACAGTTAAGGAGAACCCTATTAAGAAAACTGGTCGAAAAAGGTTTATCGTGAGAAGTCAGCCGAGGTCATAGTACTAGTGAACAACTAGGAAGGACTGAACAATTTATAGTGTTTCAAACACTAAAATCAATTAAGTGTAAAATCAAAATGAATACGTAGGAAAAGTTGGCGTATCCAAGTAATAATCCCTATAAAAGATGTTTCACTTAATTATGAAATTAGAAAGGAAGAAACGAGTATGGAATTACTAGAGAAAATATTAGATGACAGAAATCTATATAATGCTTACAAACAAGTTTACAAAAATAAAGGAGCCAGTGGAATAGATGGAGTAACTGTTGAAGAATTAGGTGTTTATTTATTTCAACATAAAGAAGAAATAAAAGAACAAATAAGAAACTTAAAATATAAACCTAGCCCAGTAAGAAGAGTTGAAATACCAAAAGAAAACGGTAAAAAGAGAAAGCTTGGAATACCAACAGTAGCAGATAGAGTAATACAACAAGCGATAGTACAAGTAATTACTCCATTATTTGAACCACAATTTAGCGAAACTAGCTATGGTTTTAGGCCGGGCAGAAGTTGTGAAATGGCAATAATAAAAGCTTTAGAATACTTCAATGACGGCTATGACTGGATAGTAGATATAGATTTACAAGCATTCTTTGATAATGTAAACCAAGATAAATTGATAGGTATTATAAGAAGAACCATTAAAGATGGAAGAGTAGTGTCATTAATAAGAAAATATCTAGTAAGTGGTGTAATGATAAACGGAGTAGTACAACCTACAAAAGTTGGTACGCCACAAGGTGGTAATTTAAGTCCATTATTATCTAACATTATGCTAAATGAATTAGATAAAGAGTTAGAGAAAAGAGGGCTTAGGTTTGTTAGATATGCAGACGACTGTTTAATCATGGTAAGAAGTGAAAAAGCAGCGAACCATGTAATGCAAACAGTAACTAGATATATTGAAAATAAACTAGGACTGATAGTAAATGCCGAGAAAAGTAAAGTAGCAAGACCAAGAGATATTAAGTACCTAGGTTTTGGATTTTACAGTAAGAAAGGTATGTGGAGACCAAAACCACATTTAAAATCAGTTCAAAAGTTTAAATCAAAATTAAAAGATATAACTAGTAGAAGCAACGCTATGTCAATAAGTGAAAAGATAACAAAACTCAATCAAGTCATAAGGGGTTGGATAAACTATTTTAGAATAGCCGACATGAAGGAACTTATGAAAGAAATAGGTGAACACTTAAGGCATAGAATGCGAATGTGTATTTGGAAATATTGGAAAAATCCTAAAACTAAATATAAAGCATTAAGGAAATTAGGAATATCTGAATATGAGGCCTACATGGTAGCAAATACAAGAAGAGGATATTATTGGACAGCGAGTACAATAATTTTACACATGGCAATATCTAACAAAAGGCTAAAACAAAAAGGCCTAGCTTCTCCACTAGACCATTACCAAAAAGTACATACTGTAATATAAATTGAACCGCCGTATACGAGAACCGTACGTACGGTGGTGTGAGAGGGGCAAAATAATTTATTTATTTTCCTCTACTCGATTTTTCTAAAAGTAAATAACTGAAAATATTGTACTTTCGAATTTATCCTGTATAATGATAGTAAAGGAGAGTAGTATGAGAAAAAAAGTATGGATAATTATTGGAATTTTAATCGTTATGATAGGAATATTTGCTATTGGTATCTGGTTAGGTCAGCCCGATAATCAAAAAATGAATCAAGTAGCTGGTGTTAGTATCAAAATTAAAGAAGGTACTCTAACAAATACCGGCGCAACTATTATCATTACTGATACCACAGATAAAAATTAATTCTTATGGTGAACCATATAGAATTGATAAAAAAGAAAACGGAAAGTGGGAGAAAGTTCCAAAAGTAATAGATGATGCCTTCTTTAACGAGCCTGCTTATCAGCCAGATGAAAACAATGAAATAGTTAGAGAGATTAACTGGGAATGGATTTATGGAAAATTAAAACCAGGAACTTACAGGTTTGTAACGGATGCTTCGGATGAGGAAATATCTGTAAATTTTGTAATCAAATAAAAATCAATTTCTTCTTTAATACAAATGAGTTAAAATAATAAGTAGAAAAGGAGAGATACTATGGAGCAAGCATCTTTATTTGATAATCCAATGAATGAACCTCTAGCATCACGCATGAGACCAACTAAGTTAAGTGAAGTTGTAGGACAAAGTCATTTAATTGGTGAAAATAAGTTATTAAGAAGAATGATTGAAAGTGATCATATTTCTTCGATGGTTTTCTGGGGACCTCCGGGAGTAGGAAAGACTACACTTGCTAGAATTATCGCTAATGAAACTAAGTCAGAGTTTATTACCTTTTCTGCAGTAACTTCAGGAATCAAAGACATAAAAAATGTTATGGAAGATGCAGAAAAAAATAAAAGACTTGGTGTTCGCACTATTGTGTTTGTAGATGAAATTCATAGATTTAATAAAGCACAACAAGATGCTTTCTTACCATTTGTAGAAAAAGGTTCCATTATTTTAATTGGGGCTACGACGGAAAATCCGTCTTTTGAGATTAATAACGCTCTTCTTTCAAGATGTAGAGTATTTGTCTTAAAAGAATTATCAAGTGAAGATATATTAGTTTTATTAAAAAGAGCTATCACTTCTGAAAAAGGTTTTGGTAGTGAAAAAATAGAAATTGAAGATGAAGATTTAAAAATGATAGCTAATTTTGCAAATGGTGATGCCAGAAGTGCTTTAACGACATTAGATATGATAATTACCAATGCAGAAGTGTTAAAGGATGGCACTTTAAAAGTAACAAAAGATGCTATTGAAGAGTGTTTAACTAAGAAGACATTACTATATGATAAAAATGGAGAAGAGCATTATAATATTATTTCTGCCTTACATAAATCTATGAGAAACAGTGATCCTGATGCAGCTGTTTACTGGCTTGCTAGAATGTTAGAAGCAGGTGAAGATCCAATCTATATTGCAAGACGTATTACAAGATTTGCAGCAGAAGATATTGGTATGGCTGATACGAATGCTTTAAATGTTGCTATTAATGTTTATCATGCATGTCACTTTATTGGTATGCCAGAGTGTAATGTTCATCTAACAGAAGCTGTTATCTATATGTCTTTAGCACCAAAATCTAATGCTTGTTATACAGCTTATCAATTAGCAAGTTCTGATGCCAAGAAAATGCTTGCAGAACCTGTTCCTTTAGTAATACGTAATGCACCAACTAAGTTAATGAAAAATCTTCATTATGGAGAGGGATATCAATATGCTCACGATACTAATGATAAATTAACAACGATGGATTGTCTACCAGAAGCACTACTTGGAAAAACATATTATCATCCTGGAGTACAAGGAAATGAAGCTCGTTTTAAACAGCGCCTAGAACAAATTAAAGAATGGAAAAGAAAACATAAAGAGATAGAGAAAAAATAGTAAGTAAACGCAAAGTTTAGTTGTAATTTATTTTATTTAAAACTATTTTATGGTAATATCAGGATGAGGTGAAGTAAAATGAAAAACAAAGGAATTATTATTACCATGGGAATTATTATAGTCATATTAATTGGTGTAATTATTTTTCTACTAGTAGGTAATAACAAAGAAGAAGAGACCGTCTTAAGTGATGCTGCTAGGTTTAGTCAAGAATATACTTTAGTAGATGAAAATAATAAATTTGTTTATGCCGATATTGATGAAGTTATCGATATTTTAGAAGATGGTACTGGTATTGTTTATTTAGGATTTCCAGAATGTAAATGGTGTCAACAATATGTAGTATATTTAAACGAGGTAGCAAAAGATAGAGGTATTTCTAAAATATATTATTATAATATTAGAGAAGATAGAGAAAAAAATACTAAGGATTATCAAAAGATAGTTAGTCTTTTGAAAGAGTATTTAGAAGAAGATGAAGATGGTAATCCTAGAGTTTATGTTCCAGCGGTTACTTTTATGAGTAATGGAAAAATCTTAGGTTTTGATGATGAGACCGCCTATGATACTAAGGGATATGATGATCCTAGTGAGTACTGGACTGATAAAACAGTTGAGAATTTAAAAGATAGATTAAACTCATATCTTGATAAATCTAATATGTGCTTTGATTGCAATAGTTAATGAAAGATAAGCTAATAGGCTTATTTTTTTTCATATATTAGGAATTTGCTCCTTAAAATGCAAATTTGAAAACTTGATAAAAAATAGTTGACATACGAACAA
>CALVYD010000042.1 GCA_944371995.1 uncultured Bacilli bacterium | reverse complement strand
AAGAAACAAAAGAAAAACTACGGTAGCGACTATCGGATGTTAAGCCTGTGGAGAAGTAAGGTTACTTAGTCTATGAAACAGGAAACTTGGAAGGTGACGACCAAGGCGAATTAAGTTTACTTAATTCTTTTGTTCTTGAAACATAGCTAAATTGCATGCTATAATGAAACAAGAAAAGAGGATAATATGAAACTAGTTACAAAGATAGATGATGCTAAATATATAACTCATAATGGTACAATGCATGCAGATGAAGTTTTTGCAACAGCATTTTTAGATTTATATAAAGGAGATATAGAAGTAATAAGGACCTCAGTTGTGGAAACAGAAAAACTCCAACCAGATGCTATAGTTTATGATATAGGTAGAGGAAAATTTGATCATCATGGACAAGATGCTGAGGTAAGAGAAAATGGTATTAAATATTCATCTTTCGGCTTATTATTTAGAGAGTTTGGAAAAGATTTTTTAAAGAAACGAAACATGGATGATGTAGAAGAAGCATTTACTATGATAGAAAAAGAATTAATCGAAGGAATTGATGCCATAGATAATGGTATGTTTCCAGAAATAACAGCACCATACAAGGTAAAAACAATAAGTGATGTAATCAAGTTATTTAATCCAAGTTATGGAAGCAGGCAAACAGAAAGCGAACAATTTATAAAGGCCGTAGATTTAGCAAAGACAATATTAGAAGAACTATTAATGAATGTATCAGGCAAAGTAAAAGCTAAAAAAATAGTCTTAGAAAAAATAAAGAAAGAAAAAAAAGATTACTTAGAATTAGAAGAATTCTTACCATATGAAGAGACAATACTAAAAGAAGAAGCAGGAAATCATCTATTATTTGTCATGTATCCATCTAATCGTGGAGGATACGGTATCAAAACAATAAAAAAGTCACTAGAGGATAAAACTGATAGATTGCCATTTCCCGAATCCTGGGCAGGACTAGAAAAAGAGGAATTAGAAAAAGTATCAGGAATTAAAGATATAGAATTCTGTCATACTGGTAGATTCTTAGTAACATGTAAAACAAAAGAAGCAGCTTATCAAGTATTAGATAAAGTCCTTCCAAAAGAAAATAAGGAATAAGTAGGTAAAAAATACTTGAATTAATACTTTGTGTGATATGGACAATAATAACTATAATATTTGCAAAGTATAAGAAAATCATAATAATAGACATTAAAAGCCATCTAAAAAAGATGGCTTTTAAAATGAAAAACTTTCTTTTGGTAAAGACATAAATTCTTGATAAGAAATACCAGTAGTAGATGATTGATTACCATAAACGATATCCATAGGATAAACTTTAGAATTAGCAGAATAAATATTTTTACCCGTCTTTAAACGAATAATACCAGTAGAAAACTCTAAATAACGATTTTGATTATCAAACTCTAACAAAACTTGACTAATAGTTAATTGAGAATTAACAGTACTATTTTCTATGAGTTGCACTAACTTAGAAACCATAGATTGAAAATTAACACTAGTGATATCCTCGTCGATTTTAATGTGAATATGAAGATCTCTCGCAGTAGCAGGAAGATAAGTTATAAAGGAATCGATAGAGATATCAGAATCACTGATAGATTGGAAATCCTTACCAAGACTCTGATAAAGATTAGTAATACTAGGATTATCTATACCTAATCCATCATATATATCAACGAAAACAATAGAAGAAAATAAATCCTGATATTGTTGTAATAAAATATCTTCCAATTTAAAAGACACAAGGGTACTAAGATAAGTATCATAAAATCCTTCGGATTCTGTATTTTTATCTTCTTCAGTAAGATTAATTTTTGACTCGGGATATCGAACTTCCTTGACATAAAATTTTAAATTATTATCATGAATAAGATAAATAAAATTAATTATTTTTTCACTATTACAAGGAGAACTATAAACAAGTCCAGAATTACTCTCAGCTAAACAATAAGAAGTAACGAATGAAATATCAGAAGAATTATATTGTCTATGATATTTTTCTTCTAAATAAGTTCTAACTCCTGTAATATCAGGCTGTCTATAAAAATAAACGGGTAACACGTTACAAAAAAATAAATAACAAAGTCCTAACAGCAATAATAAAATAGATAAAATAATTAGAATGATACCACTTTTTTATACATAAATCCACCTTCTAGACTAATAATAACATAGGAGAAAATAGAAAACAACGAACAAGAAAGTAATCATGACGTAAACATTGTCAATAACTAAAAAGTAAAAAAGTAACTATAAAAGTACTATTTCATTAGTTTGAATTCTTAGAAAAAAGAATTTGTATAGTTATTAATTTCCTACCTAAAACGACAATAAATTCAAAGATATGTAATTGGTAAAATGATTATTATCAATATAGGCTAAAGAAAAGTAACAAAACAGTTACTTTTTTAAATTGGTAAACATAGTTTAAACTAGGAAAGTAGGATTCGACAAAAAAGATTATTGACTTTGTAAACGAAAGGACGATATAATGAAGTTGAAAAAAGTACGTAGTAAAAATTAAAAAAAGATTAGGTGAGAAGATGAAGCGATATAAGAGGTTATCTAGTATCGTATTAATATTATTGTTGTCTTTAATATATATAACCGGTTGTAATAAAAATTTAATGGAAGAAGATATTAGAAAATTAATGCCAGATAAAACTCCATATCAAACTGAAAAACAAAAAGAAAAAATCAATCTTTCCTACCAAAAAGGTGAACTTAGTACACTAGAAATGAATACATATATTAGAACACTACTAGAAGAATATAACTATGAGATAGCTTCCGAAGCTACTATGAAGGGAGATGATACTGTATTTTCATTATCCAATAAAAAGGGAAAAACAATATCTTTTACCGTGCATAAAGATGGAAAGGTAGATATTGAATATCAAAAAGAAAGTTAGGAGAGTAAAATGAAAAAGAGAAAATTAAAAAAGAAGTTTAAATTCTCTATGATTACGGTAGTAGCTCTTGCAATATTTGCAGCACTAACGAATCTATCTGTAAGAGCAGATGGAAATGAAGTATATGATGCAAATAGCTGGGACACATTTAAAAATAGAACCAGAGAAGAAATTGCAGAAAAATATGGAGAGGCCCTAAAAGCAGGAGCAACCTATGTAGATGGAGATACTAGTACCTATTATGAAGTAACACCATCCCTAGAAGACCCGGCAACCGTAGGTAAACTAACAACAGATACTCACGAAGTAATGACAGAGATGACCAACTTTTATCGCTGGTTAGTAGGATCTAATCCACTAACTAGAACATCAAAACATTCAGATGCCTTACAAGCTGGTGCTCTAATCAGACCAAATTCAAATTATGGGCACAACTTAACACCAGACCAAAAACCAGACGATGTTCCTCAAAACATCTGGGATCAAGGAGCAAATGTTATACATAATATTTTATCTTGGTTTGCAACACCAAGAGGCTCTATTGAAAACTGGTTAGATGAAGGATATAATGCCAGTACGAAAACATTTGACACAGTAGGGCATAGAGAAATGTTAATCAGTCCTATAGTAAGTACAGTAGATTATGGCTATGCTAACAGGACAGCAATCGGTGTAGTAGGACTTTCTGGTACTAGAACCAATCCTTATACCGCTTATCCTGCTCCAGGATATATGCCAAACAACGAAATATCTACAAGATATTCAGGCTGGTCAATCGAATTAAACCCTAGTGTAATTAGCTATAACACATTAAGTGATATTACAGTAACAGTTACCAATTTAGATACCAGTGAATCATACGACTGTACTTCTGCGAATGGAAAACTTTCAACAGACTCAATTATTAATAGTATTATGCCAACTTTAATATTTGCTCAACCTGAGGTAAGTAGTTATGCTACTGGTGACAAATATAAAGTAGAAGTAACTGGCCTAAAAGATGTTAGTACAAAAAACTCAGCAGAAATTACATATACCATAGAATTCTTTGACATAAAAGATTATATGGAAACTACAGTAAAAAGTGCAACCATCAAAGATAGATATACAAAAGTAAATATTAACAATAGTGAAAACAATACAGAAGACTTAGAAAAAATAGCCTCTATTCTACCAGAAGAATTAGAAATAGTAACAGAAAGTGGCAAAAGAGTAACGATACCAACAACTGGAGAATGGACAGTAGATGAAGAAAACAACTGTTTTATTGCTAAAGGAGATAGAAGTAAACTTCCAGAAAACATAAAAGATACGAATAATGTGTTAGATAGAGTAGAACTTCCATATGAAGTAACATCTTACGCTGGAAGATTAACAGCAGATAACTACAATCCAACAGAATCAACATCTGGAAAAATTACAATGCATAGATATATGCAAGGATCAAATAATTATTTGCTATACCAAGTAACAGATAATAAGTCTATCATGAGATTTGATAAAGATTCAAAAAACACAACAGTAGATGGTGCTTATGCTAACTATACAATAGATTCTTATACATTAAGTGATACAGGATCATATGTTGGATTCTACTATGTTTCAGGATATCAAGCATATGTTGCTGGTATCATAGATATTAATGTCAAAGAAAAAGAAATTAAATCTATCAGTATTAATGGACTACCTAAAAACACTTATAAAGTAGGAGAAGAATTAGAAATTACAGATGTATTATTAAATATTACGTATGAAGATGATACATCATCATCAACACCATTAATACAGGATATGATAACTAATACTCCAACAGAAAAGAAAGGACTACAAGAAGTAGAAATCACATATCAAGGTAAAAAGACAACAACTACTATCTTAGTAGTAGATAATCCAGCAAGTATCGAAGCAGAGTATGGTGATACTCTTGCGGATATCACAATACCAGAAGACGAAAACGGTACGTATAGTTTTCAAGATAATAAAACAACATCAGTAGGAGAGACAGGTACCAAGAAATTTAAAGTAACCTATACACCAAAAGATTCTAACTATAGTAAAGTAACAAATCTAGAAATAGAAGTAAATGTACTACCAGGAGAACCATCTTATAGTACAACCATCACAACAGAAGCAACCTATGGAGATACTCTAGCCGATATTAAATTACCAGAAAGTGAATATGGAACTTATGAGTTTGAACAACTACTAGCAACACCTGTAGGTAATGCTGGAACAAGTGAAGGTGTATTTACTGTAAAATTTACACCAAATGATACCAAAAACTATAAGACAGTAACCAATATTCCGGTAATCATTAATATTAAGAAGAAAACGCCAACTTATGAAATACCATCAAATTTAGAAGCAGGTTATGGTGATATGCTTGCTGATGTACTTCTACCAGAAAACTTTACTTGGAACAATCCAGAACAAAGTGTAGGAGAAATTGGTACAAATAAGTTTTTAGCAACCTATACACCAATAGATACCAATAACTATGAAATAGTAGAAAATATAGAAATACCAGTAAAAGTAGGTAAGGTAACACCAGAATACGCAATACCAGAAAACTTAACTGCTACTTATGGAGATACGCTAAAAGAGGTAATACTACCAACCAGTACAACAGGAACATATCAATTTGTAAAAGATATATCAACCAAAGTAGGGGATGCTGGAATCAATATTTTCGAAGTAAAATTTATACCAAATGATAAAAACTATCGTGAAGTAACGATGGAAGTAGAAATAACAGTACAAAAGAAAAATCCAGAATACACAGTACCAGAAAACTTAACTGCAACCTATGGCGACACATTAGGAACAATTACTCTACCAAAAGCAGAAAATGGTACTTTTGAATGGATGACAGAAAACTCAACTAAAGTAGGAAATGCAGGAATTCAAACTTGGATGGTAAAATTTATTCCAAACGATACCAAAAATTATAATACGATAGAAAATATCGAAGTATCTATTCAAGTAGAAAAAGCCAATCCAACCTATTCAATTCCAACCAATCTAAAAGCAGAATATGGTGATACTCTAGAGGATATTACATTACCAGCAGGATTTACTTGGAAAGACAAAACAACTTCCGTAGGAGAGGTTGGAAAAAGTACTTTTACCGCAATCTATACACCAGAAGACACTAAAAACTATAATATAGTAGAAGTAACACTAGAAGTACAAGTAGAAAAACAAACTCCAGAGTTTGAAGAATTAGAAAATCTTACCGCAACTTATGGCGATACCCTAGCAGATATTAAATTACCAGAATCTAACTTAGGTAAATTTGAATGGCAAGATAATCCAAATACATCGGTAGGAAATGCTGGAGAACACATCTTCAAAGTAGACTTTATTCCGAATGATGAAGAAAACTATGAAAGAGTAGAAGGAATCGAAGTAATTATTAAGGTAAATAAAAAGAAAGCAGATCCTATAGAACTTCCACAACTAGAAGAAATTACTTATGATGAAAATCAAACACTAAACGATATTGCTTTACCAGAGGGATGGACCTGGGATAATCCAAATACAACTCCTACAGTAGATAACACTGGATATAAAGCAACTTATACACCAGAAGATACGCTAAATTATGACTATAGCAATCAAAATCTAAATCCAACCTTAACACTAATCGTAAAGAAAGCAACACCAGTCTTTATGAATCCAACAGTAACATCTTACGCAGGACAAACCCTAGCAGAGGTGACACTTCCAATATTATCAAACGGAAAATTTGTATGGAATGACCCAACAACATCGGTTGGAAACACTGGTACAAAAACATTTAGTGCAACATTTATTCCAAATGATACGACAAATTATGAAACAGTAGATAATGTTCAAGTAACCGTAGAAGTAGGAAAAGCTCTACCTGATTATACGATTCCAACCAATATAACCGCAACTTATGGAGATACACTAAAAGATATTAATCTACCTGAAGGATTTACTTGGAATAATAAAGAAGAATCTGTTGGAAACGCTGGAACCAAAATCTTTTTAGCAACCTACACACCAGAGGATACAACAAATTACGCAACCGTAACCAATATCGAAATTGAAGTAATTGTAAATAAAAAGAAAGCAGATCCCGTAGAAATTCCACAACTAGAAGAAATTACTTATGATGAAAATCAAACATTAAACGATATTGCTTTACCAGAGGGATGGACCTGGGATACTCCAAATACTATTCCTACCGTAAATAACTCTGGATATAAGGCAACTTATACACCAAAAGACACGCTAAACTATGACTATAGTAGTGAGAACCTAAATCCAACCTTAACTTTAAAAGTAACAAAGAAAGACCCGATATTGAAAACACCATTAGACATAACAATTCCTTATGGTACCAAACTAGAAGATATCGAATTACCAAAAGGATTTACCTGGGAAGATACTGGCCTAGTAGGAGAAATTGGAACACATACATATAAAGTAACTTATACACCAGAAGATACCAATAACTATAACAGTATCACCAATATAGAAGTAACTATAATCGTCGAAAAAGCCAATCCAACGACACCAGAAGTAAACAATATCAAAATAGAAAAACAAGAGGACCTAACTCTAGCAAGTATTCCACTACCAGGAGGTTGGACCTGGGAGAATCCAAATACCAAAGTAACAACATCAGGATATTATAAAATAGTATTTACACCAGAAGACAAAGAACATTACAATACGATTACAAAAGAAATCTATATTGAGTTAGAAGATGAAGAAACACTAACAGATACAGAAAATAGAGTAAATATTGATACACAAAAAGTTCCAAATACAGAAGACAATATCATTCTATGGTTATCTATATTCTTACTATCTATCACTTCTATAACAGGAGTAGGTCTATATACAAAATTTAGAAAAAATTAAACAGGAAGGAGAAATCCTTCTTTTTATTTGGCTATCTATAAATTATAAGAGTTAGAAAATAATAATTATAACTAGCCAAGAAAGACTAAGGTAAGTTTTTTTCATGCCCATTATTAATAAAAAAGTATTAACATATATTTTCCTTTCACGATTAAATATGTTACAATTTAATCGTAAAAGAAAAATAAATATGGAATATGAAAATAAAATTTTAAAGATGAAATATGATAGAAAGAAATGAATATTTAGAAGCATTAAAAAATTGGAAAAATAAAGATTGGTTATTAGACAAATAATAGAAAGTAGATGATGTATTTTATTTCTGATACACACCTCAGTTATAGTAATATTGTTAAATAGGTACTAGACCTTTATAAACCAATAAATTTAGATGAAATAAGAGGAGTAAGAGTAATGATTAAATTAAATGAAGTAATAGATGGATTAGAATTTGTAAATGATGGATTGGATACACATGCATATTTTAATCCAGATAAAAATGAAATATTTTATATTAGAGAATATGATACTTTTGATAATAAAGATGAATTTGAAGAGTTGATTGAAAATTCTATTATGTTACCTAGTAAGTATGAAATACATGAATATTCAATGATGGAAGATTTCATAGAAACAATTGATGATGTAAAACTATATAACCAACTACGTATAGCAATTACCGGACCTGGTGCTTTTAGAAGGTTTAAGGATACGTGTATAAACTTTGAAATAATAGAAGATTGGTATAAGTTTAGAGACAAAAAATATAGAGAAATTGCTATTAATTGGTGTAGAGAAAATAATATTGATTATGAGGAGTAAGATAGTATGCTAAAAGTAGAATTAACCAAAAATTATGCTGGAGTTACAATATATGGTGATTACAATGATTTAAATTTTTTGTATGATGCGATAAATTATTTAATACATAAAGATCCATCAAGTGATGGAGAGTACACAATGCAAAATCATTTGTATGGCTTTTTATATGATGTAAGGCATGCATATCAAGGACAAAGAGGAGCAATACTGATTGATAATGATTTAAATGATAATACTAGGGAATGGTTTAAGTTTAAAAAGAAAGATATAACTGATAAGAATATATGTTTTTGTTTTAATTATTTATTACCTGATGTATTTTTAGATATGATTTTAATTAAATATTTTATAAGAAAAGTAGATAAAAAAGTTAATGATATATATAATCCGTATATTAATATGGTAAATTACTTTTATTCATTAGTATTACATTCACTGGAAGAATTACTTACAGAAATAAAATTTAATAAAGTAAAAAAAGGTTTATTAGAATCAGCAGTAACTGATAGTATATTTATTCCACAATGGTTTGAAGTCATATCTATTGATTATGCTAAAATGACAAAAAAGCAAAGAGAAAAAGAATTTATGCATATTATGGATACTATATATAATTATGGCGATTATGAAGATTATTTAAAAATGAAAATAGATATGGAAAGACTATGTAAAGAAAAGAATTGTAGATTAGATGATTTGCATTATGAAGATTATCCGGAGAAAATTGAATGGTAATATGAAGATTGGTAGGAATCAACTTTGCCTTTGCGGGAGTGGAAAAAAGTATAAAAATGCTGTTTAAATAAACAAAAAGTAGATAACAAAACGCTTGATGTGGATGATATTAATTATATTCATACCAAGAAAGTAAAAAATCCTGAGATTAATAAAAAATTATTAAATATTTATGATAACAAAAAGAATTTAAGTATTAAAAATATTATCGATGATTATTTAGAGATTATAAACTATATACTTGATTATGCTACTAAAAACAATCAACAAATAGATGATGCTAATCTTATTAGTGATTTTATGATAAATGTTATTGGTGCTTTTGAAGAAGAAATATTAAATTTAAAAAAAGATGAATATAATTTGAATATAACAAATCAATATTTAGATAAATTAGTTAATACAATGGATTTAGATGATAACACTTATGAAAATAGTCTGAGATGTAAAACCAATAGTTTATTTAAATTAGGAGAATATGAATTAGGCGAAAAGATAATGATAGATTTAATTAATGAAAAGCGTAATTCAATATATGCATATGTTGAACTTGTAGATGATTATGAAATGGTTGGAGACTTAAAAAAATCTAAATACTATTATGATTTAGGAATGAATAGAACCGATTTAAAAGAATTAGACGCACTCGAAGAAAGAAAGGACTATTTTAAATATAAAACTAATTCATAGATATTATATTGTAAAAAATTATAAAAACTGCTACAATGCCAAACGTCTGATATAAAGTTATAGTGTTGCTTTTTTAAATATATATTTTCGTGCAAAATGTACGAAAATATATATAAAAATATGTATTTTTTGTACGAAAAGTGCTAAAATGTATATTGAGGTGAATGCTTATGTATAGAAAAATAGAAGAAGAATTAAAAAAGTGGAAGAATGATTATAAGATGCCACTTATGTTAGTTGGTGCAAGGCAAACAGGAAAGACATATATCTTAGAAGCGTTTTGTAAAAATAATTTTGATAATTATATTTATATTAATTTAGATAAAGAGGAAAATATTGCCGAGATATTTGAAGAAACTATTGATCCAAATATAATCATAGAAAAAATTGAAATTATCAAAAATGTAGTTATTAATCCAGACGATACAATAATATTTTTAGATGAAATTCAAGTAAGCGAAAGAGCCATTACTTCTTTAAAATATTTTTGTGAAAGTGATAAACCTTTTAAAATAGTTTGTGCTGGTTCACTATTAGGAGTTAAAATTAATAGATTTAAATCATCATTTCCAGTTGGAAAAGTAACAATTAAGTATTTATATCCAATGGACTTTGAAGAATATTTAATAGCTTTAAAAGAAGAAAAATTAATTAATGAAATTAGAACGCATTACGATTCTAATGAAGCACTAATGAGTCCAGTTCATGAAAAAGCACTTGATTTATATAAAAAGTATTTAGTATTAGGTGGAATGCCTACTATGATTAATAACTTTATATCCAATGATTGTAATATATCTCATGTCAATTTTGAACTTCAAGAGCAAATAATCACTTCATATTTAGCAGACATGAATAAATATACCGAAAATAGTGAAGGCATTAAAAATAGTCAGATATATAATGCTATACCTAAAGAACTAGCAAGAGTTAATAATACCTTTAAATATAGTATAGTTGATAAAGACGCAAGAAAAATTAGATACGAAAGTAGTCTAGACTGGTTACTTGCAAGTAATATGATATTAAGATGTGATTTAACTGAAAAGAATGAATCTCCATTAAAAGCATTTGTTAATTCAGATAAATTTAAACTATATTTAAGTGATGTAGGTTTACTTAGGTCACTATCTAATTTAGATTATAGTGAAATACTTTTAGATAAAAATGAAATGTTTAAAGGTGTTCTGACTGAAAACTATGTAGCGTGTGAACTATACCCTAAATCTAAAGAATTGTATTATTATAATTTTGATAAATATGAAATTGATTTTTTAATAAAAATAAATGGAGATATTATACCAGTAGAAGTTAAAAGTGGCAGAAGAACTAATAGTAAAAGTTTAAATGAATACATAAAAAAATATAATCCTAAATATAGCATCAGAATATCTTTAAAAAATTTTGGACTTGAAAATAATATAAAATCAGTACCACTTTATGCTGTATTTTGTATTAATAAATAGAGTAATTAAAATATAATGTTGTAATTATTATCTCGGACTATTGATAACTTACTTTTTAAGATTTTTAATAAGCGAATTAGAAAATATTTTAAAATTCTATGAATATGCTAAAAAGATGAATATTTATAATAAAGTAAGAGATACTATGGATTTAGATACTGCTATAAAAGGATTACCACTAAATGGAAAAACTACTACTAAAGTTATTAATGAAAATGTTGCAGCTTAAAGTAGAATAAAGTAAGAAAAGGTAACAACTATCTTCTGTTAAGACTCACAAAGTAAGGTTACTTAATTTGTTTCTCTA
>CALVYD010000041.1 GCA_944371995.1 uncultured Bacilli bacterium | reverse complement strand
CTGTTGATTTTTTTAATACTTTTTCTTTTGTTTCAATGTCTGTGTTAATTTCTTTTAAGGCTTTTAAATAATTTGATGCACTTTTTAATAATATTTGTATTAAAAATCTTGTCTTTTTAGCTGTTCTAAAATCTTTTACTTTATTTCGTTTAAAATCATTTAAAAGTGTTGTCTTTTTTACTGATACAGTAATAATATAGTTATTATTTGTGATAATAATACCAAGTGGATAGGTTTTATATTTATGTTCCCCTTCACTTTCTAGATAGGGAATATCAATAACAATTAAGGTAGCATTATCTTCTTGCTCTACTCTGGGTAATTCTTCGGTATCTAGTAGTTTCATAATTAAGTCTTTATCTACTCCGGTTCTATTTGCTACTTTATCAATTTCATCTGGTGCTGGCATAATTAGGTCTATCCAGCAATCAGCAGTCATTTTCTTTACTTTTTTAGCTTTCTTTTCTACTGCGCTAGTTTTATAAATTTTTAACATAATAACACTCCCTTCTTTTCAATTCTATATATTATATCACAATTCTTGCTAATATTTACTTTTTTAGTGATAAATTTACTGATTTCCGGGAGGTTTTAGCTCTTTTACTTTGACTAAAGAAGCTCTATTAATGTAGCCCTTTCTTTTTTTCCATTCTTCTTGTAATTGATAATAATGATATCTGTTTAATTTTTTATATTGTCCTAGATATTGGTCTTGTATTTCTTGCTGATATAAAGGAGTAGTATGATATGTAGTATATAATTCATTTAAACGGACTTTATATTTCATTAATGTTGAAGTTACCTCTTCTTCGTTTTGGATATTTCTTCTTCCTTCTGTATTACAGCTTGCTATCATATTAACTATTTCTTGTTTAGGAATTCTAGTAATATCTTGTGTTTGTAATCTTTCCTGCCTTTTCCTTATCTCTGTTATCGCTGGTGTTAATGCATGTTCTTGTTTTTCAATCATACCTTTTACTGCATTATAGTTTCTTTCACTACATAAGCCATTGGCAAGGTCTAGAGAAAGTATGCGATATTCTTCTACTGATGGCATTTTGTCTATCTTACTAATATTAATATTTGATTGTTTTTTATCATAAAAATCTTGATATATTGTTTCTTGTTCATTTAATTTGCCAGTTAATACTATTTCTCTTTTTAATCCTTTTTTTCTAATTACTGTCGCTAAAACTTTGGCTTGCTCTATTATTTCTTTTAATGATAAGTCTTGGTTGTTAGAAAGTAATTCTATATAAGTATGCCAAGGATTATATCTACCATTTGTCATTACTATATTTTCTTGATAATAATCTAATAATAGGTCCCAGAATGCTTCTTCTTGCCTAGTGTCTTGTTTATTTTCTATGAACGGTAACATAATTTTACTTATTCTATCGACTATTCCTTGATGTTTTAACATATGTGTTACTAAATCTTCACCATTTTCCATTCTATACTTGATATCTTCTGATATATCTCCTAAAGATTGTAACTCGTCATATGTTAAATAGATTGCTAGGGATGAATATTTTTTTGTGCTATCTTGAAATAGACGCATCTTATCTTCAAATAAATGCGTTTGATCTGCAAATTGTACTAACTGATTCGGTGTCATTATTATTTCACAACTTCCATCTGGATTGATTGTTGCCATTTTGTTTTGCTCATAACTTGATACTCCTAGCGATTGCCACTTTTCTTTACTTTTGCAGCTTTCAAATTCTCCTTTTGAAATTGCTTGGGAAGGAATTACTTTATACTTGTTATAAGTAAATACTAAACAGTCTACTGGCCGATAAGTAGCACCTGGTATTATTTGCTCGCAATAACTATATTTCGCTTCCATAAGTAATTCTTCCATCAGGGTTGGTTCTGGTATGTTTTTTTCTTGAAAATTAGCCTTTTTTTCCAGTGTTTGTGCTAATGTTTCTTCTGATACAGTATCATTATTTTTTATCTTTTGCCATATTTTTTTTATTTCTTCTAGTAGCTCTTGTTCTTTTTCTGGATGATTTCTTATGTATTCTATTACATCCATTAGCATTTCGTAATCTTTCTTTTGCATGGTATCACCTCATTTATGAGATATTTTATCATATTATTTAGAAGAACTCTATATTTAATATTTTTTATAAAAAAAGCAACACCCTAGGGTATTACTTTATTCACTAGCACTTAATTTTACATCTACAGTATGTTCTTCTCCATCTCTAATATAAGTTACTTGGATGGTATCTCCTGCCTGATGTTGATATAGTTCATATCTTAAGTAAGCAGCGTCTTCTACTTTTTTTCCATCAATTTTAGTAATAACGTCACCTGTTGTTAACCCTGCATCATATGCACCTGAACCTTTTTCTGCTTGTACTACAACAACACCTTCTGTGATATTTCTATCAATCATAATTCTATTCCTATAAAGCCCTGCTGAATCGCTTGCATTTACCATAGAAACACCTAATACTGGCCAGGAAATTGCTTCTCCTTTTTCAAGTGTTTCAATATGATTCATTGCATATTCGATTGGAATTGCAAATCCCATGCCTTCTACTTCTTCTGATGCTAATTTTAGAGAACAAATACCAATTACTTCTCCATTTACATTTAATAATGGTCCTCCACTATTTCCAGGATTAATAGAAGCATCAAATTGTAATACACGCATTACCCAATCGTTGCTATACTCAGTGTAGTCTTCAAAAGTATTGTTAGAGGTACTAACAGATACCATACGATCTTTTCCAGAAAGAATTCCAGATGTTACAGTTCCTTGGAACTCTTCTCCCATGGGAGTTCCTACCGTAAAGATAGTATCTCCTAGTTTCACATCTTCACTACTTCCAATATTAGCAACCATGGTAACATTACTTTTATCAATTCTAAGTACTGCTAAATCTAGATATTGATCTCCACCTAATACTGTAGCTTCTGCTTCTGTATCATTTGACATTGTTACTGTTACTTTATCTGCTCCATCTACAACGTGATGATTGGTTAATAAATATCCATAATTATCATCTGTTTTATAGACAAAAGCAGATCCTGTTGATACTAATGTATCATTCTGATAAGAAGATACCATAGCAACCGCATCATATATTTTATCTACTGCAGCTGCTAGAGAACTTTTTTCATATACTTGAGTATCATTTCTTGTTACAATGGTATTCCCATTCGTTCCTAAGACTTCACTTACTAATGGTGTCCATTTTAACAAGGCAAACATTATAATTCCACCCATGACAAATGAAAATACTATTAAAAATATTGTCTTTATATTTTCTTTCTTTTTCACTCTTTATCTACGCTCCTTTCGATTCCTGCTAGATCTTTCCAATTTTCAGGAAATCCCATTCTATTTAATACTTTTTCTATTTTTATCGATGTCAAATTATAGTTCAATGTCTGAACTACATTTTCTAATTCTATGGTCATATTTTTAAAATCTTCTGTTAGTAACATTTGACGCATAATAATTAGAAGAGCAAATAAATCTGACTTTCCATATATATATTCTCCATTTTCTTTTGGTATATCTAATACCTGGTGATATATGGTGTCATCAATTTGTTTTTGAGTTCTATTTTCATAAAGAATATCTTCATGGGCACATAAATTTCTATAATTGGCAAGTATTGGTAAGTATACCAGAAGATCATCTACATCAACATTATAGATTTTTCCAATTTCTTCTTGGTCTTCTGGTTTTAAGATAGAAAACATTTCACTTACAATTCCAAATGACAATACTTTTACTAATATCCATAACGGTATATAACCATAGTTAGATACATAATGAAGAGTTGCTGAATGTTGACTACCATTGACTCTAATTTGCCTTTTCATCTTTTTTAATAAGTCATTAACTTGTC
The DNA here is from genome assembly GCA_944371995.1 of uncultured Bacilli bacterium. Classification (GTDB taxonomy): domain Bacteria; phylum Bacillota_I; class Bacilli_A; order RF39; family UBA660; genus Faecimonas. The sequence goes on along the minus strand of CALVYD010000041.1, from coordinate 8,957 downwards.
TTTGCCTTTCTGGATTATGAGTAAAGTTTTTTGCTTTTAAGTAATCTTTTTCTCTGTATCCATATTTTTTAGACAACTGATAAGATGTAATTGATTTTAAGTTGTTTTCAATTACTAATAAATACTTAAAAATCACATTACGAAATGAACGATCAAATAAAAATAAGCTATATAGTTCTTCAAAAGTTGTTCCTTTAATGAATGCTTTTTCCTTATCTGACTTATAAAAAAGATGTCTGTAGCCATTTAAGAAAAAATAGTTTTCTCTTAGTAGTACTTGCTTTGCATATTTCTCATCATTAATTATTAAACCTTTGTGTTTAAATATTTCGATTTGTTCATCTAGATTTTTAAATTGTTTCTCTATCATAATCTCACCTAGTATTGATTATACCATATTCTTCCTTGAAAAGTATGAAAATTTTGTGAATTTATGTGCTATAATTATACTAGTTGTTTGTTAGGAGGGTTAAAATGCCAGCTACTGTAACACATGCTTATTTTTCTAATGATGTTTATGATATTTTGCCTAGTCATATCAAAGATAAAATTTCACTTTCTAGAATTAAAATGTTTGGTCAAGGAACTGATCCGCTTATGTTTTATCATTTGTTTTCCTTGAAGTCAGGAAAAAAAATTCGGGCTTTGCAAAGTGTTTGTCATAAACAGCATACTCGTGACTTCTTTTGTCAACTAATTCAAAATATTCAGAATAATCATTTAGAGAATGATTGTGATGTTTGCTCATTTTTATGTGGTTTTATTTGTCATTATGTTCTGGATTCTACTATTCATCCTTTTGTTATTTATAAGACTGGTAGTTTTGATAAACATAATCCTGCTACATATAAGTATAACAATCTACATCTTTTCATGGAAACTTATCTTGATAATTATTTAATTCGTAAAAGAGAACATATAAAACCTTATTCTTTTTCTATTGTTGATTACTCCTTTGATTTAAAACCTTTCTCTTCAGGTCTAAATCAAGTAATTAACTCTTCTTTTGAACAAGTTTATCATGTTTTAAATATGGATTCTATTTATTACCAGGCTTTAAAAGATATGAGATTTTCTTTGAAGGCTTTTAGACAAGATCGATTTGGTATTAAAAAGTTTTTTTATAAATTAGCTGATACCTTTACTCCTAGAAGATGTTTTCGCTTTGAAGCTATTAGTTATCATTATACTATGCATCCTACTCATGATTTTTTAAACTTTAAGCGACGTCTTTGGAGAAATCCTACAACTTATTCTCTTATTAGTCATGACTCTTTTTATGATTTATATATTAAATCTCTTAAGTTAGCAAAAAAGATTATAGAAGGCACTTTTTCTTATCTAAATGGTAAGAATATTGACTTAAATTCTCTTTTTACTAATTTAAGTTATACTACTGGATTAGATTGTTCTAAAAATAAAGAACTAAAATATTTTGAGTTTTAGTTCTTTTTGTATATTATTCTTTTTTTGCACCATACTATTTTTAGGTGAAGCTTATGTTTTATAGATATGAAATTAAGAATATTGGTAATGAAGAAGTTTTGTACTTATTTTTAACTATGAATTATGAATTTTCTAAAGAATTAGGTAGTAATTCCTCTGATTCGGAGCTAAGGAGAAGAACTAATAACTTTATAAAAAATAATCATATTGAGTTTAATGGAAATAAAGTTTATCTGGTGATAGATAATGTAATTGTTAAAGCTTTTCAAATTTCTAAGGATCAAAAAATAGATTCTCTTCCTAATAAGAAATCTTATGATGACTTAGAATTTATGGTCACTGTACAATTAGATGATTCCTCTATTGTAGAGATTAATCTAAGAGATTACTTACTTGGTGCTTTAGCAACCAATATGGTACCTAATCTTTCTATTGAAGTATTGAAAGCGATGGCTGTTTTATATCGTACTTATGCTTATAAACAAATGGCTGAGTATCAGGTGATTAAAGCTACAAATGAGTTTTTCTCATATAAGCCAATTGAGTATTACAAAATTTCTTTTGCTCCTGATTATGATGGTATGGTTGCGACTATAAGTGAGGCAATTAAACAAACAAACTCTATATTTGTAAGTTATGAGAAAGAATATATTCTTCCTTTTATCCATATATGTAATCATGGAAGAACTTTAGAAGATTCTAGATATCCTTATTTATCTTCTGTTTCTAGTCTCTGGGATAGTTCTTCTCCATTTTACGTCGACACTGTTAATTTCTCATACTCTTTTTTAAGTAAAATTTTTCATTTTAACATTGATAAAGATACGAATTTTCAAATGCTAGAAGTTTCTCCTTATGGTAAGGTATTAAAATTAAAGATTGGAAATTCTACTATTGATGGTAAAAAGTTTATGAATCTTCTACATTTAAAATCACAGTTTTTATCTATTATTATTAATAATCAATCTATTAGTGTTGTGACTCATGGATGGGGAGATGCCTTGGGACTTAGTTTATACGGGGCTTGTCATCTAGCTGAAAATGGGTGCAGTTTTGCTAATATATTAAATTATTATTTTCCTAAAGTAACAATTGGTAAGTATATAAAAGAGCTTTCCTCTTAGTGAAAGCTCTTTTTCTGATTTTTTAATTCTTGTAATTCTTTGTCAGCATCTTTATTTAATTCTATTGTTGTCATTAAAAATTTAGAATATCCTTCTACTGTAGATAAAAAATCTTCTAATTCTACTATATTTTTATCTTTAATATAGCTTTTTACAAATAAAGTTGCATTCTCTAATTCCTTTGCTATTCCCTCTATTTGATCATATGTTAGATTTCCTATCATTGTCCAAGTTCCTCCATTTTAGGTTCTTCTTTTTCCATCTGTTCTAATTGCTTTGACTTTTCTATTACAATATTTCGATATTCTTCTATTTTTTCTATGTTTGCTATATTATCTGTACTATTCCAGGCTATTTTCATTTGGCTAAGGCATTCAAAAATTTTATTAATTGCTTTTACATATTGATTATAATTCATAGTTCCTCCTATATTAATACTATTCTAGAACCATTCTTTAAATCTGTTTCTCTTACAGATTTATTGACATCATAGACTTCTCCTGTTTCTTTACTATAAAAATTACTTCCTTCTTTTATAATATAGTCATGATCCGTTAAGTCTATTAGTCCTTCTTCAATTAACTTTTTTATGGTTCCTATTTTTTTATTAATGGGAATATATAAATCATAGTTTTTTTCAATTAATGGAATATATAGTTCAATTAATATTTTATTTTTATTCATATTAACTTCATTCCTTCCTTTTTTGATAAATAATACAGATATTTTATGATGTATCTACTCTTCTGATACAAATTTAACTAATATTGCTTTTCCTTTTTTAATTACATAACCAAAGTTTTGATCAAGTTCTGTTCTTAATATTCTTGAGTTTGTTGTAACTTTTAATGTAAATTGATTAGCAATTCCGTTTCCTAACCAAATTCCTTCTGATAAGGAAGCGTTTCCTTTAAACCAAACTTCGTAACTTAGGGTTTTAATATTATCAATTGTATCTACAATAACATATTTTATATTAGTTGAATGTGCTAATATAGAAGCTATTTTTTCTTTTTCTGTTATTCCAAGCTTCTTTAATATTGTTCCTAATCCTACAATTACACAAATCTTCATCGTATTAGCATTACTATTTAGAGTTTCTAGTGCTGTTAATATATTTTCGCCAGTTTCGTAAGTCGCATTTGTTACTTCGTTTTTGTTTAATAGATTACTATTGTCAATTACCATGCATGTAGCTTGATTTGAGGTTGGTAGAAAATTGATCCAGGTAGTTATAAACTGGGTATTAGAGAAAATATCTTCTCCTGTGATAATATAGAAATTATTTTCTACTACGTTTATCTTTTCTATTTCTAGAGTTTCTTTATTAATTCCTACTGGAATATTTTGCAAACTGCTATAGTCATTTTTCAATATACTTGTTGTTACTACTTCTGGAAGTATTGGTACTATTGGTGCTTGATATTCACAAATAGAGTTCAATTTATCACAAATAATTTTAATATATTCTGTTAGTTTCTCTTCTTTATAAGCATAGGCAGTTTGAAATTCATAGATACTATCTAGATTAATTAAACCTCTTCCATATACTTTAGAAGGTTCTTTTTTTCTTACTCCAGATAATATGGTACCATAGTCTGATGGATCATTGAATTGTAATACTAAGTTTTGTTTGAAGTTTTGTCTTAGACGATAACGCATTGTGTTTGGACCGTTTGTACTTACTATAAATACGATTCCATATTTTAGACAGTCTCTTGTTAGTTGACCAATTAAATCTTCATATTCATTATAAGTTTCGGTAAATGCTTCTATATTATTAATAACTATTATAATCATAGGAACTTGTTTTCCTCCATGATTAATATAAAAGTCATAAGATCCATTATAGTCTACAAATATTTTTTTTCTTTCTTCTATTATTTTACTAATCATTTTAAATAGATTCTCTATTTTTTCTTTTTCTGTTGATAAAATAACATCTCCTACATGTGGAGCATTTCTAAACATGGTTAGAGTTTCTGCTCCAAAATCTAATATGTAGAAATTTACTTCTTTAGAATCATGCGTTGTAATAGTTGAATAGATAATACTAGATAGCATTAATTCTTTTCCGCTTCCAGCACTACCAAATATAATAGTATTTCCTTCTTTAGATATCGGTAGTGTTAGAGCATTTTGTTTTTGATTATCCGGGTCATCATATTCTCCAATAATAGGATTAATATTATTCTTTTCTATCATATAATGATATTTTTGTTTTAGGTCACTAATATATATTGTATTTGGTATTCTTGGTAACCATAATTGCGGTATATGAATATTTTCTTCTTTGGCTGTTTCTACAATATAGTTAACAATATTGGTAATTTCTTCTCCTTTTGATTCTACTACTACTTCATTTTGTTTGGTATCAAAAGATTTAATATAGTTTCCTACATTATCTAAGAAGTTTACTGATTGATCGATTTTTTTCTTTCTTTTATCTGTTGGATAATATTGTGCACCTGCCCAGGCTGCTTGTCCTAAGGCAAATAATTCATTATAACCAACTTGTAAGTAAAATCTTCCAGGATTTTTTAAAGAAGCAGCATCTGGACATTTTATCATATCCATACTGTCTGATTTGTCTTGTACTTTTAAACATACTCTGAACTTGGAGTTTGACCAAATTTGATCATTTACTACTCCAGCTGGTTTCTGAGTTGCTAGAATTAGATGGACTCCTAAGGAACGTCCGATACGAGCAGTTGATATTAATTGATCCATGAATTCAGGACGTTGATCTTTTAATTCAGCGAACTCATCACTGATAATAAATAAATGAGATACTGGTTGTTTTACTAAACCTTTTCGATATAGAGATTGATATTTATAGATATCAATGGTACTTTCATTTAAATTATCTCGTGCTGCATTAAATATTCTTTGACGCTTTCTTAACTCACTTTGAATGGATGCTAGGGATCGATTCATTTCAATCGTATCTAAGTTGGTAATTGTTCCAGCTATGTGAGGAAGTTTTATTCCTGTTTCTTTATTTTCAAATGCTCCTGTTAATCCTCCACCTTTATAGTCTATTAATACAAAAGATACTTCATAAGGATGGTAGTTTAGAGCCATTGATAGAATATAAGTAATAATAAATTCTGATTTACCAGATCCTGTCATACCAGCAATTAGTCCATGAGGACCATAGAATTTTTCATGTAAGTCTAGTTTAAATAATTCGTGATATTTATCTACACCAACTGGTGCTTGTAATGACTTAGTAGGATCATTGGTTTTCCAACGATTTAAAATATTTAATTGTTCAATCATACCAACATTATACATTTCCAAGAAACTAAGGCTATCTGGTAAGCTTTGATTTTCTTTAGAAATATCAATAGGGATATTTGCTAGAATTTTGCAACATTCATAAATATTTAAAGTTTGATCAAAGTCCGCAACAAACTCTTTTTGTTTGTTTGATACTAACTCATTTTCAAATACTCCAGATTTTTTATCTCCGATACTAATAAATGTTTTACATTCATTAGGAATGTTTACTAGTCTTGGACTAATAACAATGATACTAAAACCAATATTTAATTCTAATCCACAGACATCTTTTACTAGTTCTATGTCTCTTACCATTTTATAATCATCAGTAATAATTACATAGTATGGCTTATATTTTGTATAGTCTAAGTTATTTAATTCTCTTTTTCCATTGTTATCTTTATATTTTCTAGCTTGTATTTCTTGTTCTAAAACAAGTGATATTTCCTTGGCTTCATCTAGATTAGCTGCAAAATAGCGAGTTTGTTTATCATTACTCCAACAATGTGGTAATACTTTTAAATAACTCCATAGAGACTCATTCTTTTCATTGGTTAGGAGTATAATTTTTAAATCTTCATAACTATGATAGGCAATCATTTGAAGTATTAATCCTTCTATAAATTGTTGTTTCATTGTTGCCATACCGATAATTGCAGTCACTCTATTTTTTACAAAAGAAAGTGATACTGGAACGTTTTCCAATATACGAGATTCGGCTCCTAATTTATATACTTCTTGTAGTAGATTATCATCTTCTAGGGAAAAATGCTCTTCTGGAAAACTGATGTTTCCTCTTAGTTCTGTATTTCCCATACCTAAACGTAAATCTAGAAAATCAGCTTGTTCTATTTCTCTTTCCCAGAGATTTCGTTTTCTACTATAAATTACATCTTTCGTTACTTGAAGAGGTACGTAATTATCTACTAGAATTTGTCTTTGTACTTTCATTTCTGTATCGATTAGTTTTCTTTTTTCTTCAATATATTCCGTATATTTTTCTTGGCGTAATTTTTCTTTTTTCTTACGTTGCTTTTTTTGATATCTTTTTTGTAAAATTGGCCATAATAACATCGTCATTAGCATCGCAAAAGACATTAATAATGTTGGCATAGCAGTTGATAAGTCTCTACTTCCATCGATTACTCCTACAAGAGAAGAATATCCCATGGATACTGACATCATAGCCATCGTCATCATTGGACCTATGGTATATATTAATGGAGTCTTGTCTTCTTCTACTTTTCCTGGTGGTGGATCAATTTTAATATCTACTGGTTCAATCATTGTTTTAAAGCGAGGCGCTCTAAAAAAATAATCTTCTTCTTTATAAAATTCTATTCCTTCTTCCTCAGGATTATCTACTTCTAATTGATTTTGAACAATAGGATACTCTATTTCGAAAGTATTTGTGTCAAATCTTAAAAAATTACCTATATTATTTACGATAATAGAATCTTTCATGACAATAATTTTTAATCCCATGATAAAAATTATGTCTCCATACTCTAATGGTTTTGTACTGATTGCTACATTATTGGCATAGGTTCCATATTTACTATTTAAATCTTGTGCTACCCAGCGACCATTATTATAAATTAGTCTAGCATGTTGCTTCGATACCAAGGGATAACTATAATGAATATGTGCTTTAGAATCATTTCCAATTACAATTTCTCCTTCTCTTTTTAGATGAAGCCATTTTATATTTTCATCCATGGTTGGAGAACAATATAGAATTACATATTCATTATCCGTATTTATTTTTAAGAAGAAAAGACTATATTCCTTTAATATTGCTGAATCTACTTCTTTGTCACCTTCCATAATTTTGGTTTCAAAGTCACTTTTTATTTTCCATTGTCCTTGGTATTCTTCTACATTAATTAAATTTCTAACATTTCCTAAATAATCATTATCTGTAATCCAATAGTTTCCAGCTATTTTTGTTGGTAAAGTAAAGTTATAGATTTTTGTCTTTTTTATTAATCTTACTATCACTTTATCACCAACCTTTTTATCTTTTTACTCTAGCTTAATTATATCTTTTTTTTTATGTTTTTACAACATAATTTCTACCTTTCATTTCAGAAAAAAAGATGTTATCCATATTTTGGATAACTTTCTTTTATTTTTTTATTAAGTTTTTACAATTTTTTGTCCAAGAATATATCTCTTGTTCCATTTGTTCTTCTAGTCCTTCTACTGCTAATTTATTATGATAATCTTCTTCTCCATGGTAATCACTTCCTGCTGATATTAGCAGGTCATGATTTTTCGCATAATTATATAAATAAATAATCTCTTCTTTTGTCTTGGGATTATTATTTATTTCTATTCCATCGATATATGGTAAGCAATTTTCTAATATGTTTTCTATTTCTTTTTTTCCATAACGAAATGGATGGGCTAAAAATAGTTTTCCACCATTTTTGTGAATTATTTCTCTTAACTCCTCAATCCCTGGCCAGACTAAATGCATATCAATATATAATGGAAACTCTTCGTTCATCGTACCTAATCTATATAAATCTCCTTGTGTCTTTATATCATATTTGTTTAAAAAACTATTTCCTTTTTTTGTTTCCTTTAATAATCTAAATAGAGCACCATGAGCATATTCTGTCTTAGCATTATAGCTATTTGTATTTGGTACTTCTATTCCTATGTTTTCACATTTTTCCAATAGTTTATTAAAGATTTTTTGCTGGCGAACATCTACTGTTTTATATTGATCTTTTGTCCAGGAAGAGACTTCTTCTAGTTTAAAATCGAAACATAAAATATCATATGTTTTGGTTCCAATCATTGCATCTGCTTCCATTCCTGTAATTAGTTTTCCAGAAAACTTAGTATTTTGTAAATTAAAATATGCATCTGTTGTATTATGATCTGTAATAGATACTATCTCTAGACCTTGTTCTTCACATCTATCTAGTACTGTTTCCATGTTTTCTTTTCCATCTAGTGAATCATTTGAATGTATATGTAAATTAATTTTACTTTTCATTTTTTCCACTCCTTGTAGTTATTATATCATGTATACTTTAAGAAGTAAATTAATGGGAGAAAAACTCATTAGTTTATGATAGAATATTTTTT
>CALVYD010000040.1 GCA_944371995.1 uncultured Bacilli bacterium | reverse complement strand
AAGTCCAAGAAATGACTTCTTGGACAAATGATTAACCAACTTTTACATTAACTTTAGGTTTTTCTATATCACTATCTTGCACTAATATATCTTGCGTTTTTTTTGCTAATCCAAAATTAAATCCTGTACTCATTACTGCTATAGTATTTGCTTCTATACTGTGAACTTCACGATCAAGAGTAGAAGAAGTAGATAACTGTGACATAGGTTTCGTATTTTCTCTAAGTAAACCATAAAACTCATCTTTGGTATATGTAGTAATATCATCAATCTGTATTAAACTAAAGTAAGATCTTAAAATACGTTGAGTTCTAATATCATTAAAATTTATAACTTTCAACATAGAAAACATTTGTGATAAATCGATAATACCAGATTCAGGTTTTAATGAAAAAACTAAATTTCCAGTAGAGTAAGAAGGTTTTAAATATGAATCATTGGATAAAATAGAATCAAGTTTCAAACTATAAAGCTCGTTTACGAAATTTCTAGCATCCATAGGATTAATATGACCTTGGACTTCTACAAACATAGAATCTTTTTTATCCTGATAAAAAAACGTAACCTCTTGATTTTCCATAATAACACCCCTTTCAAAGTAATGTTGCATATTATACTACGCAATAAGTAATATGTCAAACTTTTGTGTCGAACGATGTCGAATTTTGTCGAAAACTAACATTTTTTTAAAAATTTTGAAATAACATCGTAATCAGAATAAGGAATACGCTGATCTAAAATAGCCATATAATTATCTCTTCCCTTTCCAATAACTGCAACAACATCTCCAGGTTTAGCTAAATCAAGCGCATAAAAAATTGCTCTTTCTCTATCCTCGATAAAACTATATTTCTCTTCTGTATGATTACCTAAAATTTGTAAAAATATATCTTTAGGATTTTCATACCTAGGATCATCAGAAGTAAAAACAATATAATCTGAGTTTTGAAATAAAATATCTCCAATTTTAGGTCTTTTCTCCACTTCTCTACCACCAGCAGCACCAGTAACTACAATAACACGAGAATAATCAGATAAGCTTTGTAATAAATTAAATATCCCATTAGCAGTATGAGCATAATCAAGTAAAATATCAAACCCTTGAGAAGTAGAAAATACTTCTCTTCGACCTTCTACAACAGGCAATTTAGAAGTATTCTCAATCAATAATTCTGGACATCTTAAAAAAGAATTAGCAATAATCCAAGCTAAAGTTACATTGTAAACATTATATATTCCTTGAAAAGGACTTTGAATAGAATATTTACCATCATGACATCGAATAGAAAAATGGACATTATTTTGACATTTTTTGACATCGGATATGACATAATCATTGTCATCAGAAAAACCGAAACATAGCTTTTGATTGACGTCCAATAAACGACAATTAATATCATCACCATTTACGATAACCAAACCATGCTCTTTGCATAAAGACGCCAATCTAAACTTACAAGATCTATAATTCTCAACAGTTTTATGAATATTTAAATGATCTTCTGTGATATTAGTAAAGGCAACTACATCAAATAAAATTGAATCAACTCTGTGATGAAGCAAAGCTTCACTAGACACTTCCATCACAATCACTTTACAATGATATTTTTTAATAATAGAAAAATAATAATACAACTCTTCAACACAAGGTGTCGTATTAGAAGTAGGAAATATATCATTCCCGCAATAAAGACCATTCGTTCCAATATATGCAGTAGGAATACAATAATTTAACAAATTTCTAGTAATCATAGAAGTTGTCGTCTTCCCATCTGTACCAGTAATACCAATAAACTTAAAATCATGACTAGAAACATCATAAAAACGCTCGCATATAGAAACTAAAACAGTATCAATATCATCAACCAAGATAGTAGGAACTGAAAATTCACTTTCTCTATCTACAACAACTGCACAAGCACCATTCTTAATAGCATCATCAATATAATCATAGTGATCAACATGAAACCCTTTCGTTGCTACAAAAAGATATCCAGACTTCACATTTCGCGAATCCGTAGCAACACCTAAAATATCAACATCTATGCCATCATAATCTACAAGCTGACTTAACTTTTTCACAACAACACCTCTTTGTATTATATGAAAAAAAGAATAAAAACTATTCTTTTTCTTGTTTAGTATCATCTTTTTTATCTAAAGAAATATCATAATACTCTCGTACTTTTTCCTCAATCTCATGACATAACTCTGGATTATCTTTAAGTAACAACTTAACATTCTCTTTTCCTTGACCAAGTTTTTCTCCTTGATAAGAATACCAAGCACCAGTTTTTTCAACAACGCCAGCTTCCACTCCTAAATCGATAACTTCTCCTTCATGAGATACACCCTCACCATACATAATATCAACAACTGCAGTCTTAAATGGAGGAGCCACTTTGTTCTTAACAACTTTAATAGTCGTTTTATTACCAACAACACCGTCACCCATTTTTAACTGTTCATTACGACGAATATCAAGACGAATTGTAGAGTAGAATTTTAAAGCACGACCACCAGGAGTAGTCTCTGGATTGCCAAACATAACACCAACTTTTTCACGTAACTGATTAATAAAAATAGCAATCGTATTAGTTTTATTAATCGTACCAGAAAGTTTTCTTAAAGCCTGAGACATTAAACGAGCTTGAAGACCAACATGTGAGTCTCCCATCTCCCCGTCAATTTCTGCTTGTGGAACTAGAGCCGCAACCGAATCAATAACAACAATACTAATAGCCTGACTACGAACCAAAGCCTCACAAATCTCTAATGCCTGCTCACCAGTATCAGGTTGAGAAAGTAATAACTCATCAACATTAACTCCCAGACGCTCAGCATAAACTGGATCTAGAGCATGCTCTGCATCAATAAAAGCAGCACGACCTCCAGTCTTTTGCACCTCAGCAATTGCTTGTAAGGCAAAGGTTGTTTTACCACTAGATTCAGGACCATAAATTTCAATGATTCTACCTCTAGGATATCCACCTACTCCTAAAGCAATATCTAAAGATAAGCATCCACTAGAAACAACATCTACTTTCATATGTTTACTGTCTCCTAGCTTCATGATAGAACCCTTACCAAATTGTTTCTCTATATCATTTAATACCTGTTCTAAAGCCTTATCTTTTGAAACATCTTTACTTACACTTTTCATAATTCCTCCTATTTATATACAAATAACTTACAAATACATTATATAACAAAGAAAAAGAAAAAGCAACATTTTTTCGAACAATTGTTTTATGAAGAAAAATGCTACCAAAAATAAAATTTTCCCTACCGAAATAGAGAAAATTAAATAACTTTAAACTATGAATTCGCTGTTTCTGTTTTTCCAAAAATTAATGCTTTATTCATATTAAAATATTGTATAGCTGAAACGATAGATAAAATCGTTGCAATATATAATAAGATTTCTGAAACATTAATATTGATGAATTCGAATGGCATATTATAAAAGAATGTAAGCGTAGTTCCAATCATCAAAGTAGCAGTCTTTAACTTACCAGAACCAATCGCTGCAACTACTCTACCACGACCAGCTGCTTCCATCTTAATGGCATTAACAACAATATCGCGTAATACTACGATTACTGGAATAATTTCATGTATAAATCCTTGTGCTGCTAAAATAATTAAAACACTATTTACTAAAGCCTTATCAGCAATAGCATCCAACATTTTTCCAGTATTAGTAACTTGATTATTCTTTCTTGCCAAATATCCATCTACAAAATCTGTAAGACTAGCGATAACAAAAATAACACCAGCAATCAAATAATGTAATTCTACCGTAATTCCTTGTATACGATAACTAGGGAATTGAACTCCAACACTATAAAATGGAAAACATAATAAAATAATGATAACTACAGTAAGTATCAAACGAACTACTGTAATCTTAGTAGGTAAATTCATTACTAAACTCCTTCCTTACCTCAGCTGTTAATTCAGTATCTACAACAGGTGCCTTATTAATACTACTAATAATAAAATAAATGATAATAAAAAGTAAAAGAATAGCTACAGGTATAAAAACAAAAGGCCAAATATGCATCTTCTTTTTACGAACAATAGTATAAGGAGATTTTATTTTCTTCTGTTCTTTTTCCTCTAATTTTCGTTGTGCCTCCTTAATATCATCTAAAGAGATTTTTGAAGTATGCTCAAATAAAAAACCGTTAAACTCATCAACCACTTTTTCAGGATCTAATCCTAAATACTTCGCATACCGACGTACATACTGTTTTAAACCATAAACATCTTTAAAAGCACGTACATTACCACTTTCTATATTTTCAAGTTGAGATGTAGAAAGTTCTAAATCTTCTGCGGCTTCTTCCATACTAACACCATTATCAATCCTAGTATGCTTTAAATACTCTCCCAGTTCTTTCATAAAAACACCTCACTACATAATAAACAAATAATATAAATAAGCCATGTTCTGTACCTGTTTCCAGGCGACAAACATTTATCTACCATTACTGGTCCCTAACTTCATTCTATTCTTCCATTAGAGCTCCCCTACCAAATTTGGGTTTCTCGCTCGCAGGGTTTACCACGTTTCACTCTTTAGTTTCCTAAAGCATCGTCACTGCGGCACTTTATGGAATAAATCTTATCCGAAGACTTAGATTATCTTCCGCCGTTAGCCAAAGCTACCCTAGGTTATTTTTTCCCTAGGTACGAACACTACAATCATCACAGACTGTGCGAGCATGGACTTTCCTCTAATATAAAATTATCAATATATCAGCGTTTGTCTATATATTAATTGTCATTATCCCTATCATTTTTGCTACTATATACCATTTTTTCAAGTTGAGAAAGACGTCTTAAGATATCTAAATTAGTAACTTCTGGAACTTCTACATTATTACGTGCAACTTCAACACTCATCTTAGAATTACGAAGTTCTTGTTTCAAGCTCATAATTTCACCTAACAAATCCGCCTTCTCCTTTTCTAAGTTATTAATGATATTTAAAAATTGTTCATAGTCACCAATAATAATATCAAGAAACTGGTCAACTTCTTTCAAGCGGTATCCACGAGTATCAATCTTAAACTCCTTCTCCAATATATCTTGTGGCATAAGTGTAATCTTATTCTGATACATTTTATCACCAATCCCTTACAGTAATATTATGTCATTTATTAACTATTTTGTCAATTATCTAGACGTTGTTTTATAGAAGTATAAGAGATACCAATATTAGCTTCTCTTGTCTTATCATAAAGCAAGTTTAATAACCGTATAACTTCAAAATTATTCATCCAATCACCTACTATAGCATACTCCAAAAAAATAATCATTGCACTACATTCGACAAAACATAACAAAAAAAGCAAAAAGTTAATAATTTATAAACGAAAATATAGAAAAAAAAGCAAACATATAGTATAATACAAAATAGGTGATGAGATGAACTATCCAAACGGAATAAAAAAAGAACACAATGCATCCCCAATCACATATAGAAATCGAGGAATGTCATTAGAAAGTGATATTAATGAATCCAATGAATATTATAGGGAAATAGACAAAGCTTATATATATAAAAAACCAACACCAGTAAAAATAGTAAAAGTTAATTACCCTTCAAGAGACAAGGCAGTAATTAAAGAAGCATACTATACAATACCGTCAACAACAGACTATAATGGTTTATACAAAGGAAAGTATATAGACTTTGAAGCAAAAGAAACCAAAAACAAAACTGCTTTCCCCCTAGCTAATATTCACTCACACCAAATTAATCACATAAAAAATATATATAACCATCAAGGTATTGTTTTTTTAATTGTAAGATTTACTAATTTAAATGAAACATACTTATTACCAGGAAAAGATTTTTTAGAATTCATAAACCAAGAAGAAAGAAAATCAATTCCCTATACTTATTTTCAAGAAAGAGGATATTTAATAAAAGATGGTTATAGACCAAGAATCGACTATTTAAATATAGTGGATACAATTATTGGAGGTATATAAAATGCAAAAAAAAGTAATAAAAAGGAAAAACTCATCGAAAAAAAGCACCAGTACCACTAGAGAATATAATCTAAAAAAGAAACCTCAACAGACGACAAAAAGTAAGAAAGAAAATAAAAATATAATGATTGCCTGTTGGATAGGTTTTGTAGCATTATTATTACTTTGCTATTTAAAACTAGGACTAGCATTTACTATTGTTACTGCCATTGGTATTGGTATTATTGTAGGAATTTCTCAATTGCTAAGAAAAACAAAGAATGATAAAAAGAAAAGAAAAGTTTTAAATATTATACTAATAATCGTCTTAGGGTTAGGAATTCTATGTCTTGCATTATTTGCTGCATTCTTAATCTATATTACAGTAACAGCTCCTGAATTTGATGCAGAAGACTTAGATAGTAAAGAAATGACGGTTCTATATGATAAAGATGGACAACCATTCTATGAAAAAGGAGACGAACGAAGAGAAAAAATAAGTTATGAAGACTTACCTCAAGTATTTATCGATGCTCTTGTCGCAACAGAAGATTCAAGATTCTTTGAACATAATGGTTTTGATGCACCTAGATTTCTAAAAGCGAGTGTTGGTCAACTTCTAGGAAACTCTGATGCAGGTGGAGCATCAACCATCTCTATGCAAGTAATTAAAAATAAAATTACTTCTAAAAAAGACCAAGGAATTCAAGGAATTATCCGTAAGTTTACAGATATCTATTTAGCAGTATTTAAACTAGAAAAAAATTATACCAAAGAACAAATTATTGAATTTTATGTAAATAACCATGGATTAGGTGGTATGGTCTACGGTGTAGAAGAAGCTGCTCAAACATATTTTGGAAAAAGTGCAAGTGACCTAAACTTATCAGAAGCTGCAACAATCGCCGGAATGTTCCAAGCACCTACTTACTACAGACCAGATACCAACCCTGAAAACGCTGAAAAAAGACGTTCTACTGTTCTATATCTAATGGTAAGACATGGATATATTACACAAGAAGAAGCAGATATTGCAAACAGTATTCCAGTAGCTGACTTAGTAGTAGAACAAACTGCTTCTTCAGATCCCTATCAAGGATATGCAGATACAGTTATCGCTGAACTAGAAGCCGTTTACGGAATAGATGCTAATAAAACACCAGTGGAAGTATATACAAACTTAGATAGAGCAAAACAAGATGCCGTAAACTCTGTTATGAACGGAGAAACCTATACATGGATAGATGATAAAGTACAAGCAGGTGTTACTGTACTAGATTCACAAACAGGAAAAATATTGGCCGTAGGTGCTGGTAGAAATAGACAAGCAGCAGGATTAAATTTCGCAACAGGTATTAAACGTCAACCAGGATCAACTGCAAAACCATTATTTGATTATGGTCCAGGTATTGAGTATAACAACTGGTCAACATATACATTATTTGATGATTCACCTTATACATATACAGGTGGACGTCCAATTAAAAACTGGGATAATGGATACTTTGGAACAATCACTCTTAGAAGAGCTTTAGCAACATCAAGAAATATCCCTGCATTAAAAGCATTCCAACAAGTAGATAATAAAAAGATTATAGAATTTGTAGAAGGTCTAGGTATCACACCAGAAATTGAAAACGGAAAGATTCACGAAGCACACGCTATTGGAGCTTTCAGTCCAGGTGTTTCTACAAAAGATATGGCAGCAGCCTATGCTGCATTCTCTAACGGAGGATACTATAATGAACCTCATACAATAGAAAGAATTGTATACCGTGATACAGGAGAAGTAGTAGAATTCGAAGGTGAAAAGACAAAAGCCATGTCAGACTCTACTGCCTTTATGATTTCTGATGTATTACAAGATGTAGCTCTAACAGGTGGTACACCAACAAATGTAGCTGCTAAAACAGGAACTACCAACTATGATTCTGAATATATGGAAGAACATAATTTACCAGGAGATGCTATCAGAGATTCCTGGGTAGTAGGATATTCAACCAAAACAGTAATCGCATTATGGTATGGTTATGAAAAGAACGATACAACAGGTCGATACGTATTGCACAATGTACCAGCAACCATTCAAAAAGATAGAATATTTAATGCTCTAGTAAGAGCTGGTGCTATGGAATCAAATAGAGAAGCATTTACACAACCATCTAGCGTTGTAAGACTTGGAATTGTATCTGGATCTAATCCTCCAGTAGTTGCAGGGTCTGGCTACACAGGAAGCGTTGTATATGAATACTTCAAGAAAGGATATGAACCAGAAGAAACAGATGTTTCAAGTGTACAACTTGCAAAACCAGGAAACTTTAAGGTAACATATGACAAAAATACAAATAAAGTAACAATGTCTTGGTCAGCAGTTGACCCTGGTAATAATGAAGGACTAGGAACCTTTGGATATAACGTATACTTAGGATCAACATTAATTGGCTTTACAGAAAGTACAAGCTATACATATACATTAGGTAGTACATCACCATATGGAACATATCGTGTAGTAGCAACCTATAAAGGATATAGTGGACTACAAGGAACTGCCGCAACTTATACTCTAAAAGAACCAGAACAAGAAGAGCCAGAAGAACCAATAACACCAACCGATCCAACAAATCCTGGTAGTGGAACTACAGAACCAAGTGAACCAACAACGCCAACCACGCCATCAAATCCTGAAACAACAACTCCATAACATAGAAAAAGAAGAATCAATCAAGATTCTTCTTTTTTTCACGACAATATTCTTTTAAATGACAGTCCTTACATAAAGGTTTCACTGCCTTACAATAATATCTACCAAAAAGTACCATTTGTAAATGAAACTTAGCCCAGCGTTCTCTAGGAACCTTCTTCATAAGTTTTCTTTCAACATCTAAAACAGAATCCTTCTGATAAGCAAGTTTAAGCCTCTTAGAGACACGTTCTACATGCGTGTCAACAGCAATAGCAGGATAATGATAAAACTCCGCTAAAAAGACATTAACTGTCTTTCTACCAACACCAGGAAAACTCTCTAACACATCTCTATCGGTAGGAACAACTCCATCAAACTCAGATACCAAACATCTAGCAATTTCCTTCAAATAACTAGCCTTCTTACGAAAAGAACCAACAGGATGAATAATATCTTCTAAATCTGCAAGTGTTGCATTTGCTAAATCATCTAATGTAGGATACTTTGAAAAAATAATAGGAGTAACAGAATTCACTCTCTTATCAGTAGACTGTGCACTTAAAACAACAGCCATCAATAATTGATAATCCGTCTGATAAGTAAGTTCACACTTAGGATTAGGAAAAAGATAATCTAAATACTCAAGTAACTTATTCTGAATCATCGTCAAACCAATCCCAATCTACAATATCTAAATCAATATTACTATCTGCCTCTTCTTCCCTACGCTGTGCTCTCTTATGACGATTATCATCAACATCTTTAGCTGTTTTAATGCCTAATTTTCCCCATTCATAAAGTATTTTATCAATATATCTTAAATTAGAAACACCATTAAAGGTTGCTTCTTTAATAGCCTCTTTAATTAATTCTTCACTCATATCATTATCAAGCCATGCTCTAATAATTTCATATTCCATAGGACTTAATGTTCTACCAAATTCTTTTTCCACAATTTCGAAAATATTAGACTGAGAATTACTATTCTCATTACTTTCTTCTACCATAGATAATGATAATTTACGATAAAATCCATCAAGTAATACTACTTCTTCCATAAGTTCTTTTTCATTTTTAACAACTTCTACTTGGATGAACCCTTTCCCTGTCAAAGCATCAATATACTCCATAACTTTAGGAAGTTCTAAACCAAGTTCTTCTTGATATTTAGAAGGATTAAATAAACACTTATCTCCTAATTGATATAAATACATCAAAAAAACAAACTCTTCCAAAGTAAGCTTTAACTTCTTATAATTTTTTAAAAAATAAAGAGGTATAACTAAATGACCTTGTTTAATTATATCTACAAACTGCCGACTCTTCACCTAATCATCTCCCTAAATAATCTTCTATATAATATCATAAAAGAAAGAAGAAAAAAAGCTCCTAACAAACAGAAGCAAATTTTTCTTTAATATAACTAAGTAAATCATTTTTTTGATTTGGTAATCTACGATATAAAACTTCTCGTTCAATATCTTCATAAATATCACTCAAATACTCTCCTGGTTCTCTATTTAAACATTGCATAATCTCTTCACTAGTAACATCTAAATCTCCTCTACTGTGAATAATTAAAGCGTTATAAGATTCCGTAATTTGTTTTTTATCTAGCCCTTTCATTTCTCCGGCAACACTATTAACATAAAGCCCGTATTCATATAAAGCCATAGGATCTAAATTATTTAATGACATCACTTTTCGAATATTTTCCATCATTTCTTTCTCATTATTAGAAAAAGGATAAATAGAATCAACATTTAATACACTCCATATACCAATTAAACTATCTGTATTTTCTACTTGAGATAAATTTTTTAACTCTAAATTTTTATCCAAATGATACTCTAATAATAAATCAATACCTTTTTTTGCATGACCAGAAGCAAAAATCTTATCTAATTCTTCTTTCTTTCTTTGATAAGAAAGTTCACCTAACAAATGACGAGTCTCTAAAATAGCAGAAGAAACAGTAGAATCGAGTTGAAAATCTAATACTGTTGCAAAACGGATAGCTCGAAGAATACGTAATGCATCTTCCTGAAATCTATCAGCGGCATCGCCAATCGTACGAATTAATTTACGCTCCAAATCATCTCTACCACCCAGAAAATCAATAACTTCACCATTCTCATCCATACAAATAGCATTAATCGTAAAATCTCTTCTTAACAAATCTTGATACAAATCATCTATATATTCTATCTCTACTGGCTTACGATGATCTTGATAAGCAAATTCTTTACGAAAAGTTGTTATTTCAAAGCGAATTCCATATTTATTGACTATAACAGAACCATAATCTTCTGTAGGTAAAAAACCATCTTCAAAAATTTCTTTAATCTCTTTAGGAGTAGCATTAGTTGTAACATCAATATCTTGTGAGTCTCTACCTAATAAATAATCTCGAACAAATCCTCCTACTATATAAGCTTTATAGTCATGAGAAGTAAGTTCTTTTAATAGTTTTAAAGCATTTTCTAACATTGTATCACCATAAATAGTATATCATAATTTAACAATTATGAAAATTGAAAAAAGAATTAAAAAAAAGAGAACGCAAAATCGTTCTCTAATCTACAATCAATATTAGTTTACAGCATCTTTTAATGCAGAACCAGCTTTGAATGTAACAGCTTTTCTAGCAGCAATTGTAACTGGCTCACCAGTTCTAGGGTTACGACCTTCACGAGCTGCTCTTTCAGATACATCAAATGTTCCAAAACCAACTAGTGGAACTTTGTCTCCATTTGCTAAAGCGTTTGCAATTGCTTTAAAAGTAGCATCAATTGCCTTTGTAGCATCAGCTTTAGTTAATCCAGTCTCTTCAGCAACAGCTTCTACTAATTCAACTTTTTTCATTAATATATACCTCCCTAATAATATTAATTAAGCACTTTATGCTTACATATAAAACTTACCATGTTTTCATATAAATTGCAAGAAATATCAACAAATTTTACTTACTTTTACGCAAGTGTTCATCAATTGATGTAAGTAATGAAATAATATGACCAATAGCATAGAAAAACAAACATACTAAGAAAGAAATAAACCAAAAAAACACCATCAAAGAAAAATTAAATTCTGTCGTAGTACAAGTACCATAAAAATTAGAACTACTACCACATGCTGGAAACAAGTTTCCTAATATAATTCCGAAACAGAAACATACTAAAAAAGTAATAATAGCAAATTTTTGATAACCATTAAAAGTCTGTTTAGACATCTCATTAGTAATATTTCTTAATTTAGGAAGTTCTTCTTTTTCACGTTCAATTTCTTCAAACATATTCATAATTACTTATCCCTCTTTTTCTTTGTATCTTTTGTATCTTTTTTTGTCTTTTTAATTTTCTTTTCATTATCACTATCGTCATTAGCAAGATGATCTACTTCTCTCATTACAGAATCAACAGTATCACCTACAGTATCTTTAATATCATCAACTACTTCATCTAATTTATCTTTTACTTCTTCTACTTTTTCTTTAATTTCATCAATACTTGTAGCAGGATTAATCTTCTTTTCCTTATTATCAACAAAACATCCATATAGATAAATATATCTAGCAAACATACCTAGAAAAAAGGCATCTAAACAAGAAAGAATTGTACCATCTGGAGTAGTTGTTGCAATTAAATCAATAGCAAGAAGAAAAATAGTAAAAACTATAATTGTATAAAAATAAGTATCATTTTTTATTTCATTAAATGGCGAACGATTTAAATGAAATTCTTTCCATACTCTAGTTCTACGAAAAAGAATATGAAATAAATATATAAACAACGTAAGATGCAAAAGACATCCAACAAAAGTTTCTAATGAAAATGACTGAAATAAAGTTAAAATAGATGTCACTGCAGTAATAAAGTAAAGTAAAACCAAAAATACATTTAAAAAATCAAAATATCTTTTCCCTACTTTTGTCTTTAAAGCAACAAAATATACTAATACAATTAAATAGACACTATTATGATTAATAATACTACTTAAAATAGCTTGTGTACTAAGATTATTATTAATCGCAAACGATTGACTTAAAATAATAATAATTGCAATTAAAGCAATAATAATATTAGTAATAATTCCTGGATTATCATACCATTCAACTTCTACTTGTTTTTTTTCTAATTCCATATCTATCCGTCGAGTAGACGAACTCGACTCCTCCTCTCTTATGCTTTTATTTTCTTATGAGAGGTTCGTCTATTCGCCCCTC
>CALVYD010000039.1 GCA_944371995.1 uncultured Bacilli bacterium | reverse complement strand
GTAGGATATGGAAATTCTCTAAAAGCAATAGAAATAAAATTAGTAGAAAAAGGACAACCGGCACCAGGAGATACTGAAAAGCCAAATATAATAAAGCCAATTACAGTTGTTTATCAGTCATATATAGAAAATGAAGGATGGCAAAATATCAAAGAAAATGGAGAAACAAGTGGAACTACAGGTCAAGGAAAACCATTGGAAGCCTTGAAAATAATGATAACAAACCAAGGAGATATTGCAGGAAGTATTGAGTATTCTACCTATGAGGGTATTTTAGGATGGCAAAATTATGTAGGAGCAAATCAAATATCTGGAAGTATAGGGCAAGGAAAAAAGATAGAAGCTATAAAAATAAGATTAACAGGAGATTTAGCTAATAAATACGATATTTACTATCGAGTTCACGTCAGTGGAATAGGTTGGATGGCATGGACATCAAACGATCAAAATGCTGGAACTAGTGGAGCAGCAAGAAGTATGGAAGCAATAGAGATACAACTAGTAGAAAAAGGTGGACCCGCTCCAGAAAATATAGGAAATGCAACAGACAAACCATATTTAGAAGCATACTGGGTAGTAGATGAAGAAGGAAAGAAATACTATTATGACCTATATGGAAATCTAGTTGCTGGTGGAGGATATCTAATCGGTGATACGACACATTACTTTGGACCAACAGGAGTATACTTAGGAACAGAAAACTTATTAGTAATCGATGTATCAGCACATCAGAAAAAAATAGATTGGGAGCAAGTTGCTGGAAGTGGTATCTATGGTGTTATTATAAGAATATCTGCAGGATGTGATTATGAAGATAGTGAATTAAAAAATAATATCGAAGGTGTAAAAAAATATAACATTCCATATGGTATCTACATCTATAGCTATGCAGAAAATTATGCAGAAGGAGTACTATACGGACAATTCACTCAGAGTATAATTAATAAATATGAAATGAATCCTACGTTAGGAATATATTTAGATTTAGAATCTAATGGAATTACACAATACATGGGAGTAAACGAATATACACAAGTAGTACAAGGATTTATGTCAGTACTACCACATGCTAATATTTATACATATACAAATTATGCAAATACTGCCCTAAATTCACCATATCTTAGATCATATATTACTTGGATTGCTCATTATGCTGAAAGCTGCGGCTATACAGGAAGCTATAAGATGTGGCAATACACAAGTAGTGGAAGTCTTCCAGGAATAAATGGAAGCGTAGATATGAACATTTTATATAGCATTTAAAAAGAGTCTGGAAAACCAGACTCTTTTAAGCTATATATTTATTATAAAAAGTAGATTTTTGAGGTAAGTTTTTATTAATATATTTATTACCATAAATTTCACTTAATGTTTTTTTACAACTAAATAAGTTAGTACCTAATCCTAATTTATTTCCATCAATTTTAACACCTAAACTAGCAAGTGTAGTAGGGAAGAAATCAAAGGTAGAAAATTCTCTATTTTTATTACAATCTGTCTCAATAGCAGAATTAAGATAAACGTTATATACTGTTCTCAAATAATCATCATCTATCTTTGTAAATGTAGCTTTATTCATACTTAAGTGATCTCCTGTTAAAATAACAGTTGTGTCTTTGTAAAAATCTTGTTTTTGAATCCATTCTACAAAATCACCTAATTGACTACTAGAGCAAGCAATAGAATTTAAATAATGATCATCATATTTATTTTCACAAAAATCACTTGTATAACCACCAACTGCATGCGTATCAACAGTTAACATAGTAAAGTTAAATGGTTCATCATTAGAAGAAATTTCAGTTAATTTATCTTTTGCCCAGTCAAACAAAATACTATCTTCAAGTCCCCACCAGACATAATAATCTTCATCAATAACACCTTCGTCAATAGCACTATAATAATCAAACATAGTATAATCACCATGACTAGATAAATAAGCTTTTCTTCCACCAAATTCAATATCAGAACCAACCATCATATAATTTTGATATCCATTATCTTTTAAGATATCACCTAAAGAATAAGCTTTATCAACAACACCCTGACTATAATATTCACTACTATTAGCATCAAGAGAAGTTTTAATAGGAACACCAGCAGTAGATGCAACAATGGCTCCAGTAGTCCAAGTAGTACCATATAAAGGAACAGCACCACCTATCTTTTTAGTATAGGAGAAATTAAGGTTTTCTTTAGCTAACTGAGTTAATTCTGGCATATAATTAATATCAAAAGCACCATTATTTTCCTCATTAGCATAAGTATTTTCCATAGACTCCAAGTAAATATAAATTAAATTACGTTTCTTATTAGGAAAAGTAAGTTTTACATCTTCTGGATCAACATATTCTAATTTAATAAAATCTGAAGTTTTAGAACTAGAGATAAGATAATCAAAAATATATAACTTACTCATGGTATAACAAATTGAAAAAATAAGTAAGAAAATAGGAAATATCGTAAAAATTACTTTTCCAACCTTCTTTAGTTTAACATTAGATATTTTCTTATGAAATAACTCAATATCCCAAACAAAATTAGAATTTCTAAATATATATTTAATAATTCTATAAATAACATAAATACCTATAATAAGAAATAATGGTATTACAATATTACTAAGTATAAAATCATCAACTACTCCAGAACCAGCTTTCGTAACAGAAGAGTTTAATGTATATAAAATTTGATTAAAAGAATCAAAGCCATAATTATTAATAGCCCAGTTAGTACCAAAAATTAATATAGAAGAAACAAATAATAGAAGTAAATATAGAAAAACTAAAAAGATTTTAACGACTTTTTTTAGTATTTTTTTGCTTTTTGTTTTTTTCATTTTTTACTTCCTTTACTGCAACTTCTTTTTTCTCTTCTTTATTAACTTTTTTAACTTCTACATTAATAGAGATTGCTTGTCTAAAACATTTGTTAATGTATGGCAAAATAATAGAAATAACAAGACTAATCCACATATATTTAGTACAGAATAAATATGTAAATGTTTCTGTGTTATAAAACCATACATCACTTTCAGTAAAGAAAAAAATAGTATTCATTAACAAAGTGATAATAAATAAATAAGCTCCATACATTAGTACTAAATCACGAACATTTTTTTTCGTATGAGTAATTTTCTCATCGACAATAACTGAAATAATAGCTGGTAGAAACATACAAATAAAAAACATCATAAAACCCTCCAAACTCCCTATAGGGAAAATAACATCCATATTATATCATAAAATGATAAATATAGACAGAAAAAAACAAATATTTTACAAATTTCACAATAAATGTTAAAATGAAATAAGGACAAGAGGGTAAATATGGAAAAAAGGACAACCAGAGAATCAAAATTTGAACTTCTTAGAATAATATCAATGTTCTTTATTGTACTATATCACACCATAATTCATGGCCATGTAGTAGAAAATAGTATAAACTCAGGACTAATTATTATTTTACATTTATTATTATTTATTAGTATCGTACATGTAGATTCTTATGTAATAGTAACAGGATATTTTCAATCTAAAAGTAAATTTAAGCAATCAAAAGTCTGGTCTATTATAAATGCCAGCTGGTTTTATAGAATAATAATTGTAATTGCACTAACTATAATAGGAGCAGCATCACTATCAAAAGTAGAATTTTTAAAACAGATTTCTATCATAGACATAACAGATTCTTATTGGTTTATTACGATGTACTTAGCCTTATTATTTAATCAGTACCTTTATCAATAAATTAATAGATCAACTAACAAAAAGAGAATACAACAAATTATTAATAATATTAACAATAATCCTATCTATAATTCCATATTTCACAGCTAATCAAGGTTTTAATAATAATGGATATACAATACAACAATTTATATATTTATACTTAATAGATGGTTACTTAAGAAAATTTCCAATAGAAGAAAGTTATTTGTTTAAAAGATGTTCCAAACAGTTAAAACAAGTAATTTTTCTAACAATATTTTTAGGGTGTGCAATATTAAATTATCTAATTTTTGTATCATCACAATCATTAAATGGAATTAATAGCCTTGTAAATGAGGTCACAAATAATTTATGGCTCATGAGTAGAGCATACAGTAATCCAATAATCATGCTACAAACAGTGGCTTTTGTATTGTTTTTTGAAACACTACAAATACATAGTAAAATAATCAATAATCTAGCAAAACCAACTTTAGGTATTTATCTAATTCATGATAATCCACTAGTAAGAGGAGTTATATACCAATGGCTAAAAATAGATAATGGCCTAGTTTCTAATTATAGTTTTATTGTATATATATTTATAATTGCTATTGCGATTTATATTATTTGCTCTTTAATAGAATGGATAAGACAACAATTATTTTTATGGATATATAATAGAAAAATATCAATAAACATTAGAAATAAATATTATAACTGGTTTTCTAATTTATGTAGAATAGACATTAGAGAATCATAAAAAGGCAAGAGAAGAAGTATAATATTACTAATATTGCCATAATGTGGTATAATAACTATATCAAGGAGCGATGTCTGTGAAAAAATGTATCATTATAATGAATCCAGAAAGTGGAAAAGTAAAAAGTCTTGGAAGTAAAAAAGAATTTTATGATATATTAAGAAAGCATGGATATGATGCTGAAATTAGATATACGAAAGCGAAAAGAGATGCTATAAGAATTGTAGAAGAATTAGAAGATGATGTAGATTTAGTAATTAGTGCTGGAGGAGATGGAACCCTAAATGAAGTAGTAACAGGTAATTTAAAAAGAGAAAAAAAATTAACTCTAGCCAATCTTCCCATGGGAACTACCAATGATGTTGCTAATATGTATGGATATACCAAAAATTATCAAAAGGATTTAGAGCTATTATTAAATGGAGTAAGAAAAAAAGTAGATATTTGTTATGTAGATAATACACCATTTGTATATGTTGCCTGTCTTGGTGATTATATTGATATGGCTTATAGCACGCCTAGAGACTTAAAAAAGAAATATGGAAAAATTGCTTATATTCTATATGGATTAAGACAATTAAGAAATCATATTCATCGCTATCATGTAAAATATAAAGTAGATGGAGTAGAACATGAAGGAGAGTATTCATTCTTTTTTATTACAAACTCATCTCGTGTTGCTGGAGTAGATGATATTTATTATGATGTAAAAATGGATGATAATATGTTTGAAGTAGCACTAGCAAATCCAAAAACTAAGGCAGATATTTTAAGAATGTTAGTACAAGTAACTATGAAAGATGTAAAAGAAGTACCAGGAATTACCTATTATCAAACCAATGATTTTGAAATAGAATTTTTAGATAGACCAAAAACTTCTTGGTGTATTGATGGAGAAGAATATCTATCTCCTAATGTAACCTTTAAATTTAAAGTTGATCGAAAAATTAAAATGTTAATACCTAAAATAAATGCCAAAAAATTATTCGAAGAATAGGAGTATGATATGCCAGAAAAAAACAAAGTCCAAAGTAAAAAAGAACGACGAGTTAATATTATTGTCTATTTAGTATTAAGATTTTTAGTAATTATTTGTATGGTAGAGCAATCCCTAAAAGGAAACTGGCATGCGGTAGCATTATGTTTTTTAACCCTAATATTATTTACAGTACCAACAATAATCTCAAGAACATTCAAAGTAAAGCTACCAACAACCTTAGAAATTATTGTATACCTATTTATTTATGCAGCAGAAATATTAGGAGAAATTCAAAATTTTTACGGAATATTTAAGCACTGGGATACAATACTACATACATTAAATGGTTTTCTAGCTGCAGCCGTAGGGTTTTCATTAATAGACATATTAAATAGGACAGAACGATTTCATATTAAGATGACACCAATCTTTGTTGCTTTAGTTGCTTTCTGTTTTTCAATGACCATAGGAGTTCTCTGGGAATTTGGTGAATTCGCTGCAGACAGATATTTAAACTTAGATATGCAAAAAGATAGAGTAGTACAAAAGATATCATCAGTAACACTAAATAAAGAAAATAAAAACGACCCGGTAGTAATAGATAATATTAATAAAACTGAAATCTATAGTAATAACAATCAAAATATAACAACCATAGAAAATGGATATTTAGATTTAGGAATTATAGATACAATGAAAGATTTAGTCGTAAATTTCATTGGAGCTATAGTATTTTCTATTTTAGGATTTTTATATATCAAAGATCGTGATGAATATAGATTTATTGAACGATTCATACCAGTAATGAAAAAATTTAAAGAAGAATAACCAAAGGGTTATTTTTTTGTCGTTTTTTGTCGAACGAATTTTTTGTCATCATTTGTCGAAAGGGTAGAAATAAAAATCAAATTATTTTATAGTGCTATCAAGAGGTGATCTTATGCTAGAAGTAACAGCACAGATAAATAGAGGAATCATGTTTATTAGATTGGAGGGAGAATTAACTACAAGTAACTTTTATAAAGTAGCAGAAGAGATTAATTACCTATTATATAAACAAGGAATATTAATGTATGTATTTAATTTAGAAGAAGTAAAGAAAGTAGATCAAGGATTATTAGGAATGCTACAAAATAAATTAACAGAAATATTCTTACATTGTGGAAGTGTGGTATTCTGTGGTTTATCGGAAGGATTAAAAAAGAAAATAGGTAAAAGAAAAGATCAATTGTTTTATGTAAAAGAAGAAAAAGAAGTATTTCAATATATCAGTATATAAAGGAGGACTATGGACAACATATTGGAATATGAGAATCTAATTTATAAAATGATTAGTCAGTACAAAAGTTTTGATAAAGAAGACTTATATCAAGTCGCTATGATAGGATTAATGAAGGCACAAAAAAATTACAAGCAAGAAGAGAATACAAAATTTTCAACTTATGCTTATTACTATATTTTAGGAGAAATAAATAATTATATTACTGCAAGTAATCCGGTAAAAGTAAGTAGAGACCTACTACGATTAAATAAAAGCCTAGAGCAAGCAAAAGAAGTAATGAGACAGAGATTAAAAAGGGAACCAACAACTGAAGAGTTATCCATTTTTTTAGAAGAACCATTAGAAAAAATAGAAGAAGCAACCCTAGCAACCAGACAAGTAGAGAGTCTAGATTATGCCTACGAAGAGGAGAATATGGATTTATATAACAGTATTGGAACACAAGAGAAAGGTATGAATGATGACATATTAGACTTAAAGAATGCAATTTCTACATTATCAGAAGAAGAACAACAATTAATTATTGCTAGATACTTTAATGATTTAACACAACAAGAAACAAGTAAAACGTTAGGAATAAGTCAAGTCCAAGTATCAAGAAAAGAAACAAAAATTTTAGAAAAATTAAAGACAACATTATAAATAATTAACATGAAATAAAGACTAGGAAATACTAAAAATAACCTAGTTTTTTTATACAGAGTTTTAATTGAAAAAACACTAAGTAAATGATACAATCTAAATAAGATAGAGTAGATAAGAAATGAGGAGTAAATATGAAAAAGAAGCAAGGATTAATTTTTTTATCAGTATTAATCATGATAACATCGATTACTTTATTGATAAATAAATCTAGTTACGCTGCAGCAGAAATACTTAACTATTGTCCTAAGACAGTGACATTAAATCAAACAAACACCTTAGAATTTATAGAAGGAATACCACTTTCGCACATAGAAGTAAAAGGAACCAATGGAGAAACTCTAAACAACATCGCAATAACAGAAAATAGAGATGTTGAAATATCTAATCAACAGATATTAGAAAAAGACTTTGAATATCAAAGAGAAATTCCTAAATTCAGCGCTAATAAAGAAGAAAATAGTTATTATTCTCAATTATTCTACTGGTGGATGAATGATATATATAGCCAAGAAAATAATTTAACGGAAGAAGAAAAAGAGTTAATTAAAAATTCCCCTAATGGTAAGAAACTAGTAGAAAAAATAGAAGAGTATGAGAGATATAATAATTGGTGGAATTCTGGTGATAATCAATCCGCTCCTATGTTAGATGAGATAAACATCGATAATATTACTTATTATGTAACCGATGACTATATAGAAACAAGTCTAATTACTCCAGATTGTACAAAAGATTATTCCTATATGTTTACAGATTATGAAGTAAAGGTCTCATCACCAATAACAGTAGTAGATAAAAATGGAAATGAAAAACAAGAATTTGAAAGAGGAGAAGGATTTAAATTAAGAGTACCATTATCAGAAGTAAAGAATGGTACAGTAAACATGAAAGCAGAAATAATTGGAAATACTACTTTTGATATCTGGGCATCATACATAAATCAAAATGAAGTAACCACATATGTTGCAGTGACGGCAGTACCATTATTGATCAATTGTGGAGAAAGCAAAACAATGCAAGGATTCCAACCATTAGAACTAAACTATACAGAACAAGTAGGAACACTAAACATCAAAGTAATCGATGCTGAAACAAAAGAAAACTTATCGAATGCAGAAATTACAATCTATGATAGCCTTGGAAATATAGTATATAGAATGAATACTACAAATAGTGAAATAAATGTAACACTACCAATAGGAGAATACACAGTAAAGCAAACAATAACACCAGAAAACTATCAACCAATCGTAGTACAAAAACGAGTAAGTGTAACAGAAAATGAAACTACAGAAGCAGTACTAGAAAACATCCAACTATTAGAAGTACCAAATCTAGGAAGAAATACAACAGGAATGATCATGATAATAGGTGGATTAGTACTCGTTATAGGTTGCATAATTGTAGGAGTTAATTTAAGAAAAAAGATATAAAAACAAAGAACTAGGAAATACTAAAAATATCCTAGTTTTTTATACAGAGTTTTAATTGAAAAAACACTAAGTAAATGATACAATCTAAATATGATAGAGTAGGTAAGAAATGAGGAGTAAAAATGAAAAAGAAACCAGGCTTAATTTTTTTGTCAGCATTAATCATCATAACGTCCATCACTTTATTGATTAATAAGCCAAGTTATGCAATAGGAGAAAATTATCCATCAAATATTACATTAACCGCAGATGCAACAGAGTTAGTATTAATAGAACAAGGAAATAATAAAATAGCCTTACCAGCAAATATGAATTATAAAGAAAACACAGAATCTAATTTATCAAATCCAATATTTTTCACAACGCCAACCGTTTTTAGTAAGATAAAATATTCGGATGTAGGCTTTTTTGAAAGTGCTATTCAAAATGAATCTTCATATAATACTTTAACTTCTTCGCTATTAATGGGATATTTACTTTATGATACTAATTTTACAAATAACCAGGAAGAAAATAATTATTATAAACAATTATTAATACTCTGGGCCCTAGATAGATTAGAAGGTTTTGAAGATAATTATAATTACATAAATGCATATCCTAATGATTCGGAACAAGTGGAAAAAGAAACAAGCTATGATGAAAAATTTACAGTAGAATCTATCCCTGACTTTGCAGATTTTATGGTTTGGAGATTTGAAAACAGGCTATCAGCTGGAGATAAAGAGATGCTAAAGAACTCCGAAGTAGGCAATAAAATGATGAAATATCTAGAAGAATGGCATAAATATGTAAAATGGTATATAGATGATAATCAAAAAGTAGAATTAGATGAAATCACAATGGAAGACATAACCTATTATGTAACTGATGAATATATAGAAACAAACCTAATTACACCAGCAAGTACCAATAAAGTATACTCAAATAAATTTACAAGTTATGATGTTGAAGCATCATCTCCTATGAAAGTAATAAATGTAGAGGGAGAAGAACAAACAAGATTTAATGCCAATGAAGGGTTTAAAATCCGTATACCAATAAGCAATCTAAATAACAACACACTAAATATTTCAATAAAATTAACAGGATATTTTGATTTCGCTGAACCAGTAGTATATGGCGTAGGAAGACAACCAGTAAGTCTAACTACTAAAGATCAAATTTTGGATTTGTTCAATAATGCAGCTGTCATTAATAACTATTCAATAGTAGAAACAAAAAGTACAGACACACAAATATTAGAAACAAGTCAAAAATTAGGAACCTTAAACATAAATGTAATTGATGCAGAATCAAAATTAAATCTTTCAAATGCAGAAATTACAGTGTTAGATGCATTTGGAAACATCGTATATAGACAAACTACAGGGAAAAATCAAATTAATATAACATTACCTGTAGGAAATTATACTGTAAAACAAACAATCACTCCACCTAATTATGAAGCAAAAATAATAGAACAGAAAGTAACGATTACAGAAGATACACTAGTAGAAGCTACCCTAGAAAACATCCAACTAATAGAAGTTCCAGATTTAGGAAAAAGTGTAAAAGGAATAATAACAATTATAGGAATATTAGCTATTATAATTGGCGTAATAATATTAGGAATAAATCTAAAAAATAAAAAGTCTAATTAATTTTGATGAATAAGAAGAAGTAAATACTACTTCTTTTTTGTATGAAATTAAAAAAATAGGTAACACTAAGAATGGTGATACTATGAAAAATGAAAAATATGAATTAATTGCAAAAGACCATCAAGCACCCAATCCTAGACTAAAAAACGCAATTATTGCCTTTATTGCTGGAGGATTAATAGGTCTTTTAGGAGAAGGAATTATTGAACTACTTTGTTACTATACTCATATATCAAGAAGTAGTGCTGGAACAATTATGATTGTAATACTAATATTTGTTGCATCTCTTTCGACAGCACTTGGCTTTTTTGATAAGCTGGTAACTAAATTTAAATGTGGACTTTTAATACCAATCACAGGATTTGCTCATTCCATGACAAGTGCAGCTTTAGATTATAGAAAAGAAGGACCAATTTATGGATTAGGCGCTAATATTTTTAAATTAGCCGGTTCTGTAATTTTATATGGTATTATTGCTGCCTGGTTCTTTGGTATGATTAGATTTCTCTTAGGAGGTAAAATATGACATTTCAATATAATGATGTATATGTAAAAAATACCGCAACAGTGGCAGGACCTTATGAAAAGAAAGGGCCACTAAAAAAATATTTTGATAAGACTTTTGATGATTTATATTTTAAAGAAAATTCCTGGGAAAAAGCTGAGATAAAAACGGTAAAAGAAAGCCTAAAACTATTACATAAAAAAATAGGTTTAAAAAGAAAAGAAGTAGATGTGATATTAGGAGGAGACCTCTTAAATCAGATTAGTGCCACAACCTATGGAGCCTATGATTTCTCAAAATGTTTTCTAGGATTATATGGTGCATGTTCTACATCTGTTGAGGGAATGATTTTAGGAAGT
This sequence comes from uncultured Bacilli bacterium, assembly GCA_944371995.1. Lineage (GTDB taxonomy): Bacteria > Bacillota_I > Bacilli_A > RF39 > UBA660 > Faecimonas. Next base: position 1,675 of record CALVYD010000039.1, on the reverse strand, counting down.
TGTTTAATTGATTCTAAAAAAGTAAAAAATGCAATAGTTACCATATCTTCTCATAATATGGCAGCAGAAAAACAATTTAGAAATCCAACAGAGTATGGAGCGCCAAAACCATTAAGTGCCACTTTTACCGCAACAGGTAGCGCCTCTATTTTATTAACAAAAGAAAAAACAGATGTAAAAGTAGAGTCCTCAACCATAGGACAAATTATTGATTTTGGACAAAATGATCCAAATGACATGGGAAAAGTAATGGCACCAGCTGCAATAGATACCATCAAAAGACATTTACAAGACTTAAATAGAACACCAGACTATTATGATTTAATAGTAACGGGAGATTTAGGTTTATATGGAAAAGAAATATTAAAAGATTATATGCAAGAAGAATATAATCTAGATTTATCTAAAAACTATAATGATTGTGGAGTCATGCTATATGATTTAAAAAAACAAGAAGAGTGCCTTGCTGGAGGTAGTGGACCAGTATGTAGTGCTTTAGTTGCTTTTGGATATATCTATCATGAAATGAAAAAGAAAAACTTAAAGAAAGTATTAATTGTCGCAACAGGAGCTCTATTTTCTCCAACCATGGTATATCAAAAAGAAAACATTTATTCAATTGCCAATGCAATTAGTTTGGAGGTAGTATAATGTTATTAATTAATTCATTTCTATTTTGTGGCTTTGTCTGTATGATAGCTCAAATTATATTAGATAATACAAAACTAACTCCAGGACACATCACTAGTTTATTTGTAGTAATAGGTGCTTTTCTAGATTCCTTTAGTTTTTATGATAAAATTATCAAAGTAGTAGGTGGTGGAGCCCTAGTACCAATTACTAGTTTCGGACATTCCCTAATCCATGGAGCTCTAGCTAAAACTCATGAATATGGAATTTTAGGAATTTTAATGGGAATGTTTGATCTAACCGCAACAGGTATCACAGCGGCAATCATTTTTGCCTTCTTATTTTCATTAGTTTTTAAACCAAAAAATTAATCTATGTTATAATAAACATGGAGGTAAAAAATGAAAACAGTAGTAATTACAGGGAGTGCCAGAGGATTCGGTTTAGAAATGTTAAAATTATTTAGAATGAATGATTTTAATACCGTAATTTGTGATATATCAAAAGAATCCATCACAAAAGCTAAAGAAGAATTAGAAAAAATAAATAGTAAGGGAAAAATTCTATCTTTCGAAGTGGACATTACCAAAGAAGAAGAGGTAAAAGATCTAATTAATAAAGTAATAGAGGAAGTAAAAACAATAGATATTTGGATTAATAATGCTGGAGTAAATCAGCCAAATAAACCTATCTGGGAATTAGATAAGAAAACAATAGATAGGTTAATAGATATTGACCTAAAAGGAACAATAACCTGTTCTAAATTAATAATGCAAACAATGATAAAACAAAAAAGCGGTCAGATATTTAATGTAGAAGGACATGGTAGTAATGATGCAAAAATATTAGGCTTATCGTTATATGGAACTAGTAAAAGAGCAGTTACTTATTTTACAGAAGCACTAGCATATGAAGCAGAACAAAAAAATACTAATGTATTAATAGGAAAAATAACTCCAGGTATTATGATGTAACTATTCAGACTATGGCACGCAAAAGTAAAGAGTAATTATTTATAATTGCTCTTTTTAGTTTACAAATAACA
>CALVYD010000038.1 GCA_944371995.1 uncultured Bacilli bacterium | reverse complement strand
AAACTACAAATTCATCCAAAATCACAACATTTTTAAAAAAAATTACAAAAACTACTTGTAAAAACTTAGAAAGTCACTTAATATGTTCTTTTTTTATTTATTTTATAATTTCTCATTATTACTTTCCACAATTTTTGTGAATTATTCTAACTATTTAAGATATTTCTTATTTTCTTTCCATAAAAATGGTGAATATTTTATTCTTTTTATTTTTTCCACATAAACTGTGGATATTTTAAAAGTTACATTATTATAGTTTTACTAATAAAGTAATCTCTTCTTCTGCTCTTTTTAGCAATTTATAAATACTTATCTTTTACTAACACATTTTCTAAAATTTTCATTTCATGGACCTATCTTATTCATGTACATCAAATGCTAAAACTTCTAAGTCACATCCCTTATAGTATTTCAAGAAAAAAAGAAAAACCTGTTTTCACAGGTTTATTAAGCATTTTCTTCTTGTTTATCAAATCCATATTTTTTATTGAACTTGTCAACACGACCAGCACGTGATGCTCTACTTTGTTTTCCAGTATAGAATGGATGACATTTAGAACATACTTCAACATTGATACTATCTTTTGTTGATTTACAAGTAAAAGTTTCTCCACATGCGCAAGTTACTGTACAATCTTTTACTTCTGGATGTATTCCTTTTTTCATATTATCTCTCCTTCCGCCATGACTTTTTTCGTCATAGTAATTCAATAGCGTTATTAGTATATCAATTATTTTTTTCTTTTGCAAGTTTTTTTAATACTTCTTTTGAAATTTTCTCGTAAGCTTCTTTACTCGGAAATATACTATTCGGATTTAAAAAGTCTTTTGATGTTATTATTTCAGAAGTAGAAATATAAGTTATTTTCTCTAATTCTTTATAGACTGTATTTAATTTTTTTATACCTTCTCTTATATAAATATTTTGAATTGGAATTTCTGGGTACCCTATAACATAGATTTCTTTTGGATAATATTTCTTTATTTCTTGAACTAATTCTTCTATATTCTCTTCTATATCATTAACTATTTTGTTTAATTCATATTCGTTTATATTTGGAGTAATTGCAATATGATAAATCAAATCATTTAGTCCTACTGTCATAGTAATTAAGTCTGATTCTCTCAATATTTGTTTTATATTTCTTTCTATGTTATTTACTGTTATTTTTTCATTAGTTACTATTGATTCATACAGGTGTTCTATTGATTGATTTTTGTCTGAAAAATCTTTAATATATAATTTTAATTTTTTATCTTCTTGAAGCTCATCTTTGATAAAGTCACTATATCCATAATCGATTTCTCCATACGAATTAATACCAAGAGCATATCCATCTCCTAATGAGGTGTAATTAAAATAATGATTATGGTTTGTTTTATAGATTAAAAAAATTAGTAAGATTATCAATAGAAAAATAATTAATTTATAATGTTTTTTTATCATAGTGCCTCCCTAATAAAAAAAGAAATATAACTATTTCATTATATTTCTTTAATACTTATTTTAGCACCAACACTAGTTAATTTTTCTACGATCTGTTCATATCCTCTTAATATATGTTCTGCATTGGTAATGGTTGTTTTTCCTTCTGCTAATAGTCCTGCTGCTACCATAGAGGCTCCAGCTCTTAAGTCGGTTGCAACTACAGAGGTTCCTTTTAATTTACTTGGACCAATAATCGTTGCAGTTTGGTTTTTTACTGTTACATCTGCACCTAAATCCTTTAAATAAGGGATATGCATAAATCTGTTTTCAAAGATTGTTTCTGTTACTTTGGATTTTCCTTCACACTGAGTTAATAATACTGAAAATGGTTGCTGCAAGTCTGTTGGAAATCCTGGATATACCAACGTCTTTATGTTTGTTGGTTTATAATGATCTGATTTTGATATTAATACATAATCTGTTCCTACTTCTACATCAGTTCCTATCTCTTCTAATTTGGAAAGTAGAGAGTCTATATGTTCTGGAATAATATTATCCACTTTTATATTTTTTCCACATAAGGCTCCAATAATAATGTATGTTCCAGCTTCAATCCTATCTGGTATTACTTCATGAAAACATTGATGTAGGTAATCTACTCCTTCAATTTTTATTGTAGAAGTTCCAGCTCCACTAATACGAGCTCCCATGTTGTTTAAAAAAGTCGCAACATTTACAATCTCTGGTTCTTTTGCGGCGTTATCAATTACTGTTGTTCCTTTTGCTTTTACTGCAGCTAACATAATATTTATTGTTGCTCCTACAGATGCAATATCTAAATAAATATTAGCTCCTTTTAATTCTTGTGCTTCTACAATATATTTATTTTTTTCATTGGTTACGGTTGCACCTAGGGCTTCAAATCCTTTTAAGTGAAGGTCGATTGGCCTTGCTCCTATAGAACATCCACCTGGAAAATATAATACTGCCTTTTTATATTTTCCTAATAAGGCTCCCATGAAATAGTATGATGCACGTAATTTTTTAGAGTATTTTTCATCGATTTCAATATTTTGCATATTTTTAGGATTGATAATGATACTTTCGCTTGCTCTTTTTACATCTACATTTAACTCTTTTAAAATATCACATAGTGCTTCCGTATCTGTTATTTCAGGAATATTACAAATGGTTGCTTCTTCATCCGTTAAAATTGCAGCAGGAATTAGGGCAACTGTTGCATTTTTGGCGCCAGAAATTCTGATAGTTCCGTTTAATTCCCTATTTCCTTCTATCTCCATGATTTTCATATTTTACCTCCTATCGGCTTTACTATATTTTATAGCTTTGTCCCAAATAGAGTTACTATTTCAGCTATTCTATTTTTCATTGCAGCTTCTCCGCTACCGATAATTTTTCTTGGATCATACACTTCTTTGTTTTCTTCTAAAAACTTTCTTACAGCTTTACTCCAAACAGATTGTAATTCGGTATTAATATTAATTTTTGATATTCCACAAGAAATTGCTTTTCTTATCTTATCATCTGGTATTCCTGTTCCTCCATGTAAAACTAAAGGTATTGGTAAGTTTTCATTTATAATTTCCATCGTTTCAAAATCTAAGTTTGGTTCCCCTTTATAAAAACCGTGTACACTTCCTAAAGCTGGTGCTAGAGAATCAATTCCTGTATTTTTATATAAAGTTAGACAATCGTCTAGCGTTGCATTTGTTGCACTTGATGTAATATTATCTTCTGTTCCACCAATATGACCAACTTCAGCTTCTACACTTACTCCTCTTTCATGAGCATAATCTACAACTTCTTTGGTAATTCTTATATTTTCTTCTAATTCATGACGAGAAGCATCAATCATTACGGAAGTAAAACCTGCATCGATTGCTTTAATACAAGCTTCTTTTGTGCTACCGTGGTCAACATGTAGGCATACTGGTATTGTTACATTTAAATCTTTCATAAGACCTTTTACCATTCCAACAACAGCATCATAGCCTCCCATGTATTTTGCTGCACCTTCACTAACTCCTAAGATTACCGGTACTTGTAATTCATTACATTTTTCCAAAATATACTTTGTCCATTCTAGATTATTTATATTAAGATGAGGAACTGCATACTTTCCTTTTTTTGCATTCATTAACATTTCATTAAAATTAACTAACATAATACGCCACCTTTCATATATATCATAAGCAATATTCGATTGTTTGTCAAAAGAAAAAGAAAGAATTGACCTTTCTTACATTCTTTTTATAATAAAAATATTTATCATTTTCTTTCTCCTATTTAATATATTATATAAATTAATTCAATCACACTGTTAATACTAATGTTTTCTCTTATTACTTTTTCTATTGTTTTTTGCTCGTTTTCAATAATGAAACTAAGTTAAAAAAACAAATATTTTATTCCTAGAAGCGTTAATATTATGATTCCAATATATTCTGACTTTTTTTCAAACTTTGTTGCTATTTTATTTCCAATATTTATTCCTAAAAATGTAAAAGACATACTCGTTAAAGCAAAAATAAGGCAGGCTGTAACAATTGTTTTTGAAGTTAGTGATAAGGCTATTCCTACTGAAAAACTATCTATACTTACTGTAAAAGCAAAGATGATTATTGATAAAAGATTGGTAATTGATCCCTTTTTTTCATCATTTCTTGAGACAAACATCTCTATTGCTAATATTAAAAAGATAATTCCAACTAAATAATTTGCTTTGGCAATATAGTTTAGTAATAATTCATTTCCTAATAAAGCTCCTAAATGTGGCATTATATAGTGAAATATTCCTACTGTTAGACTTAATATTATTTTTTTTCTTAAATTAATTTTTGTTGTTCCGTATGCTAGTGCTAGGGAAAACGCATCCATACTTAATCCTACTGCCATAAAAAAATATATAAGGGTATCACTCATTTTTCTCACCTTATATATTTTATTTCTTATCTATATTAAAAATACTTATCAATTAACTCTTTTACAAAAGATGTATATTCTACATCCTCTGGTTCTTCTTCGGTATCTAATAGACATAGCGGTGGAAATAGTACACACCAGAAGTTTTCTCCAAGACCATTTCCTAAGGTAATTACTAGAGATTCATACTCTCCTTCTTCATAGACTACTCCTTTATATTCTTTTTCTGGAAAGTAATTCATTCCATAGTCTATGGTAAAACTTTGATTACTTTGATTTTTGTCTAAAGTTTCTTTTACTACTTGTGAAAATTCTGGAATTTTATTTTTAATGTTTTTTCTAGAGTCTTCTAATGTATTATCTAGTACTGTTAATTTTCTAATTTCGCCATTTAAATTATCTACTACTTTTTTCTTTAAAGTTTGATCTTGTTCTTCATTACTGTTTGCTATTACTCTAAAACGAATTGCTTCTTTTGGTATTACTATTTTTTCTTCTTTATTAATTGCTAATATTGTAACTACGATTGCTAAAATAATGACTAATTTTTTCATTGTCATTCCTCTCTTTCACTTACATAATGAGAGGAAGTTTTGTTTTTTATACAACTTTTTTTATTTTTTTAAAAACCTTTTCTTATAAATATCATTCTGTCTTTTCCAGATAGGTCTTTTTTTGATTCTACCTTTACATCTTTTAAATACTTTTTTATTAATGATTCTATGGCATCTTTTTGAGTCATACCTATTTCAAAAGCTACTAGGCATTTTTCTTTCATATGTGGAGCAATATTTTCTAATATTTTTTGATAACAGTCTAGTCCTTCTTTTCCGGCATATAAAGCTAGATATGGTTCATTGTTTTTTACGATGTCTTCTATTTCTTCATCTGTTTTAATATATGGAGGATTACTAATAATGACATCATATTTTTTATTCACAGCTGAAAACATATCACTTTCTATGATATTCGCTTTTGAATTTAACTTTCCACAGTTTATGTTAGTAACTTCTAAGGCATCTTTACTAATATCTATTAAATCCACAGAATTTGTGGATACTTTTTTTTCTAATGTTAAACCAATAACTCCGCTTCCTGTTCCTAAATCAATAATATCCACAGGACTTGTGAAAAACTCATTAATATATTTTATGGTGTTTTCCACAAGTTCTTCTGTTTCAAATCTAGGAATTAGTACTCTTTCATCAATATAGAAGTCATTACCATAAAAATTGATATGACCTAATACATATTGTAATGGTTTATTTTCTTCTAAGGCTTTGATTTCTTTTTTTAATAATTCTACTTTTTCGCTACTTACTTCATCATTTAGATGATTTAAAAGTTCTAGTGGATTACAGTTTAATAGTTCTGCAATTAATATCTTAGCATGGTCTGAATGAATGTGTCCTTTAGCAAAAAACAGAAGATTTTCTACTGTCATACCTCTTCTGTTTCTCCTTTTAATTTTCTTTTTTGATCTTCTTGAATTAATGCATTAATTACATCATCTAAGTCTCCATCCATTACGCGATCTAAGTTTTTCGTAGTAAATCCTATTCTATGGTCTGTTACCCTATTTTGTGGATAATTGTAGGTTCTTATCTTTTCGGCACGGTCCCCTGTTCCGATTTTACTTCTTCTTTCCGCTCCAGCTGCTTCTTGTTGCTCTCTTAATTGCATTTCATAAAGTCTTGTTTTTAATACTTTCATCGCTTGCTCTTTGTTTTGAATTTGACTTCTTTCATTCTGACAAGTTACTACAGTATTCGTTGGTAAATGGGTAATTCTTACTGCTGAATCTGTCGTGTTTACGCCTTGTCCTCCACATCCACTAGAACGATAGATATCAATTCTTAAATCACTTGGATTAATTTCAATTTCAATATCTTCATCTGCTTCTGGCATTACTAGAACTGTTGCTGTTGAGGTTTGAAGTCTTCCATTTGCTTCTGTTACTGGAACTCTTTGTACTCTATGAGATCCACTTTCATATTTTAGTAAAGAATAAGCATTAGCTCCTTTTACTATAAACTCTATTTGACTATATCCTCCGGCAGTTCCCTCTACAGAGTTATATACTTGATATGTAAAGCCTTTCTTTTCTGCATATCTTGTATACATTCTGAATAAATCTCCGGCAAAAATATTAGCTTCATCTCCACCAGCAGCACCACGAATTTCAATAACAACGTTTTTATCATCATTAGGATCTTTTGGTATTAATAATATTTCTAGTTCTCCATCAAGTCTTTCTTTTTCTTCTTCTAGTTCTTTTAATTCTTCTTTGGCCATTTCTCCTAACTCAGGGTCTTTTGTCATCTCTTTTGTAGATTCTATTTCTTCTAGTACCTTTTTATACTTTTTATAACATGTAACAACTTCTTCTAAGGCTGCTACTTCTTTTGAGTATTCTCTTGTCTTTTTAATATCGCTTAATATTTCTGGTTTTGTTAATTCTTCTTGTAAATGATTATACTTTTCTAACGTAGCTTCTAATCTTTCTATCATGTTCTCACCCTTTCCTTGGTAATCACTGGTATTATACCATATTTCTTTTAAGAAAAAAACTAGATTATTGTTCTAGTTCTAATTCATCTTCATCAATCACTACCAAATCTTTTAATTCTTCATTTGTATCTTCATCATATTCTTCATCTGTATCATCGTAATCATCTTCTTCAATATCTTCTTCTTGATCTAACTGTTCTGAATCAGCATCTGTTTCTTCTTCCTCTTCATCCTCTTCATCAGTTACTTTTACGACTTTATCAGATGTATGACGACTTCTTAAATCCCAGGTACCATCATCTAATAGAATAAATCTTTTATCTGTTGATAATGCTGTATAATAATCTCCTATTTTAGATTCAAATACACTATCTGGTAATTCTAATAATTTAATTATTTTTTTAAATAATTCTGCAGTATTTAAAGGCTTTTTATTTTCCTCTAAAATTAAATTGGTAATATCTTTATTCGATAATAATTCTAAATCTTCTTTCTTCATTTTACTAAGACTCATATTGCCCTCCTATATTCAAAACATTATATGCTAAAATTTCTAATTTGTTATAGTAAAAAAATTACCAATAAACTTATAACATATATCTTCTATACATGCAACACTTTTTTACATTTTTTCTGGAACTTTTATTGCTAGCATGTCTAATAGCATCATGTTTATATCATAGACAATTTTTGTTAAAGTTAACCAAGATTTTTGAAGTTCTTGATCTTCTTCAGTTAAAATTTTATTTTCTGAATAGAATTTATTATATAAAGACGTTAATTTGTAGATATATTCTGTAATATCATTTAGGCTTTTAGAGTCTAGTGCTTTGTTTAAAACGATTGGTAATCTTAGTATTGTTAGTGATAATTCTTTTTCTGTTTCTGTTTTAAATTTTGTAATTTCTCCTATTTTTAGATGTGCTCCTTTTTCTAGAAGAGACCTCATACGAATTGTTGAATATAGAAGATAAGGTCCTGTCTTTCCATCTAGATCTGAGAATTTTTCAGGATCAAAGATATAATCTGTTCCTCTAAATGGTAGAAGGTCAGCATATTTTAGTGTTGCTATGGCAACTGTTTTGGCTACACTTTCTCTTTTTTCTTCTTCTACCGTATCTGGATTAATTCTTTTTCTAGTTTCTTCTTCTACTAAAGAAATTAAATTTTTTAAACTCATGACTCCACCATCTCTTGTTTTAAATGGCTTGCCATCGGTTCCATTCATTGTTCCAAAACCAATAAATTCTAAGTTTACTTTATCATCTACTAATTCTGCTTTTCTGGCTGCACGGAATACTTGGTCAAAATGTAGCTCTTGTCTTGCATCTACACAATACCAAATTTCATCAGGATTAATTTCTTCTTTTCTTTGAAGAATAGTAGCTAAATCGGTCGTTTCATATGAGATAGTACCGTTCGAACGTTTAAATAATAATGGTGGCATAGGAGATTTGTCTTCTTCCTCTTTTACTTCTACTATTAAAGCTCCTTCACTTTCTTTTAATACGTTCTTTTCTTCATAAATTTGGGTTAATTTTCCTATATATTCTGCAGCATCACTTTCTCCTAACCATAAATCAAAGTCAACATTTAACATATCATATACTTGTTTAATATCTGCTTTAGAGATTTCTACTACTCTTTTCCATAAATCATAATATCCTCTTTCATGATTTTGAACTTTAAAAGTAATTTCTCTTGCTTCTTCTAGATACTTCTCATCTTCTTTTGATTTTGTTGAGGCATAAGGATATATTTCTTCTAAGTCTTGATTTGTTATTGGTAATTCTACATCACTATAATCTCCAGTATAATTCTCATCAAAATAAGCTAGGTTCTGATATCTTTTCTTAATTTCTAATATTACTAATCCTAATGGTCTTCCATAGTCTCCTAGGTGAGCATCCCCTATTACTTCATATCCTAATGTTCTGGCTAGTCGTTTTAGAGCTTCTCCAATATTAGCACTTCTTAAATGACCTACATGTAGAGCTTTCGCAACATTGGCTCCTCCGTAGTCTAATACAACTGTTTTCTTTTCTCTTTTATCAATGTTTAGACTTTTATCTTCATATATTTTAGTTAATAAACTTCCTAGATATTCATCGGTTAATGTAATATTAATAAATCCTGGACCTGCTATATTTAAATTGGTAAATCTATTATCTTTTTCTAGTTCTTTTACAATATCTTCAGCAATTACTCTAGGAGATTTTTTATAAACTTTAGCAAGATTCATAGCATCATTTAATTGAAACTGTCCTAAATCTCTTCTTCCAGATGGTTGCAATACCAAGTTTTCTACTTGGTATCCAGATTTTTCCACAATACTTTTTATATCTTTTTCTAAATCTTTAATTATACTCATTTATATCACCTCTAATTTATATTTATATTCCTCATTTTCTAATACATAATGAATTTCTATATTTTTATCTACTTGATTTATTTTCTTTGCTTTTAGATTTAATTCTAATGTTTTATTTAGACTTTTTACCGTTACTATTCCTTTTGTATTCTTTTTTTCGGCAAATAAATATTCCATCAATAACTCTTCATTTTCTCGTCGGAGTCTTTTTTCATTTAGACTTACTTTGGTTGTTGTTTTATCTTCTTCTTTATATATAATAGTATTTTCTTCAGGATGATAAATTGCATTATATGTCTTTTCGTCTGTTAACTCTGGTGTTATTAACGTTACTTTTATCGTTATTTTTGGCATTTTCTCATCCCTTTCAATTTCTATTAGATTATAGCATAATTTTTTTTATTTTCCTAATTCTTTTAAATTTACGTTTTTATACATATTTTTTCTTATAAATAAAATAATAATAAAGAAAGGACTGATTCCATGCGTTTTTTTAAGAAATTGGGAAAATTTATGATTTTTTTATTTGTAGTATTTTTAATTGGAATCATTGGAATTAAAATATATATTAAATTATCTCCTAAAGTAGAGATTAATTCTACTAATAGTGTGTTTTTATATGATAAAGATGAAGAAGTGTTTTTTCAAGGAAATGAGTCTAATTCTTGGATATCTTTAGATGATATTTCACAGTATGTGATTGATGCGACTATTTATACCGAAGATAAGAATTTTTATAAACATAATGGATTTGATTATTTGCGAATATTAAAGGCTTTTTATGTTAATTTAACATCTGGTTCTACACAGCAAGGAGCTTCTACTATTACTCAACAGTATGCTAAAAACTTGTTTTTGTCTTTTGATAAGACTTGGAAGAGAAAATGGGACGAAATGTGGTATACCATGAAAATAGAAGCAAATTATTCAAAAGATGAGATTTTAGAAGGATATTTAAATACGATTAATTATGGCCATGGTATGTATGGAATTGAAAATGCTAGTCAATATTATTTTGGGAAAAGTGCTAAAGATTTAGATTTAGCAGAGGCAACTATTCTTACTGGTATTCCTAAGTCACCTTCTAATTATTCCCCTCTTGTTAATTTAGAAAAAGCGAAAGAAAGACAATTATTAATATTAAACTTATTAGTGGAAAATGAAGTTATTAGTGAAGAGGAAAAAAATCAGGCCTATCAAGAAGAGTTAAATTTTTTAGGAGAAAAAGATCGTGATGAGATTACAACTGTTATGTATTATCATGATGCCGTTATGGATGAGTTAGAAACTATTGATAGTATTCCTAAAACTTATTCTGATACTAGCGGATTAAAAATATATACGTCTTTAGATTTAGATTTGCAAAAAAAAGTAGAAGAAGTTATTAAAGAATCTATTCCTGAGGAGTCTGAAATTCAAACTTCTGTTGTTTTGATGGATCCTAATACCGGTGCTGTTTTAGCATTAGTTGGTGGAAGAGATTATAATGAATCTTCTTTTAACCGGGCAACTGACTCTATGAGACAAGTAGGTTCTACTATGAAGCCTTACCTTTATTATGCTGCTTTAGAAAATGGATTTACTTCTAGTTCTTCTTTTACTAGTGAAGAGACTACTTTTGTTTTTAATGATCAAGAAGATTATAGTCCTCAAAACTATAATGAAACTTATGGTCATAAACCTATTTCCATGGGAACTGCCATTGCTTATTCTGAAAATATTTATGCTGTTAAAACGCATTTGTTCCTGGGAGGAGATGCCCTAATTAATGTCGCAAGACGTGTTGGTATTACGGCAAAACTCGAAAACGTTCCATCTTTGCCACTTGGTACTAACGAAATTGGTATTTTAGAAATGGCTGCTGGATATTCTGCTTTTGCTAATTTAGGAAATAAAGTAGAACCTCATTTCATTGAACGAGTAGAAGATTCTGATGGAAAAGTATTGTATGAGGCCAAAAACGAAAAAGATGCTGTTTTAAATCCAAGTATTACTTTTATTTTAAATAATTTACTTACTGCTACTTATGATTCTGATTATATTGATTATAACTATCCTACTGCTATTGGTCTTGCTCCTAAACTCACTCATAAATATGCATTAAAAAGTGGTACTACAGAGACAGATAACTGGAATATTGGTTTTAATAAAGATGTCGTTTGTGCTGTCTGGGTTGGATATGATGATAATCAAGCATTGAAAACGAATGAATATAAATATGCGCAGAATATTTGGTATCAGTCTATTGAATATCATGAGAAAAATGTTGATTCTAGTGATGGATGGTATGATATGCCAGATAATGTTTCTGCTGTATTAGTAGAACCTATTTCCGGTCGTTTAGCAACCGATAGTGATACGAAAAAGAAAATGATGTATTTTATTAAGGGAACGGAACCAACTAGTAGTGAACAAGAAGTATTTGATGAAAAAGTTGATACCGCGAAAGCTAATTAAAGATTTAGTTTTTCTTTATATTTTATTAATGACTTAGAATCTAGAATTCCAAGTCTTTTTTTGCTGTATAGTTTTGTTATTGCTTTATAAGAGGTAGTGAAAGAAGTTTTTGACTTTTTCCTTTTTTTATGGTATTATATCCAGCACGAGGAGGGGATTTAATGATTAATGATTTACAAGAATTTTATGATAATGTTACTAATCCATTAGATGATAGTTATACATTGGAAAAGTTAATGGAAAGCTATGCCGGGTCTACTAATCAAAATATTTTTAATTTTAAATGTAGAACGATGTTATTTAGTGCAGAAGGTTTCAATTTTGATGATGGTGTTACCTATCTGTTTAATCATTGGAAAAACACTATAACTTCTATGTATAGTGAAGATATAAAAAAATTATTTGGTGGAAATGAAATCGATGAGGATTTTTTAAAATTAAAAAAATATTTACATACAGTTAAAGATGCCGAAAATTTTAATCAGGTGAGGGAAAAATATTGGCAGATGCAAACGATAATGCCTAAATCGATGAAGAAATATGGAGGCTTTTCTCGTTCAGATGATTGTTCTAAATATAAATTTTCTTCTAACTTTATCATTCCTACTAATTCTTATATTTTGAACCATAAATTTCATTTGAATCTTGATAAAAAAGATATAACAAAGTTCATAAAACTATTTATTGAAGTATGTGAAAAAATTAATATTCCATATACCTTCACTGTTCCTGATCATCATAATTATTTTTATAACGGCTTACATATTTATTCTGATAACAAGCATTTACTGGATTATTACTATATCATTAGTACTATTTTGAAAAAAAATCCAGATATAAAAAAGAGTGCTGGACATCCTGAAGTTGCTTATGGTACTATTGATCAAGTTATTGGTTATTCATATGGCGATAGTGCTTCTTTATTATACAATTCTAGCTATAATGTTATTCATAATTTTTATGAGCCACTTGTTTCTAAATATCCAAACACACCCGTATCATATAACGGAAAAGAGCAAACATTAATTGATGCCATTACCTTTACTATTATTCATAATAAAGATATAGATGTACTTCTTGAAGATATGTATACTGTATTTAACTCTCAAGATTTAAATGAAGAAGAGCTTTCCATATTACGTCAACGCCTTCAAAATCATATTCTTAAATCTATATCAAAAGGTAATTTTAATTATGAAGATTTAGTTATTTCTTTTTCAAAAACAGGAGATGATAACCGTTCTTTATGTTATTCTGGTGATGATATTCAAAGAGGAATTTCCTCTCTTCTTCCTAACTTTTTAGCTTCTATCCCTGCTTTTATAAAAGAAGATTCTATAGATAATGTTATAAAAAAACAGATTGCTAACAATTTTATAAAATCAAAATATGATGCTACTAAAATGTGTTTTAGTAAGTTCTTTAATCAAAATACATTAATGATTAATGAACAAAGGAGAAAAAGTATTGATGATGCTATAGATGAAGTTATTAGTAAAAATAATGAGACAATTAATCCAGAAGAAACAGAAACATTTCATAATCGACAGAAAAATGATGAAGTTATAAATAAATTTTCATTTAATCAACCTCTTAGAATCTCTGGTCCTGTTTATCAACCTACTTTGTTAATAGAAGATAAATCTTTAAAAAACACTTCAACAGAGAATTCTAACTCTACTGATCCTTTTATTTCATCTCCTTATTTTTACCATTATACTAAAGATGAAATTATTCAAGACTTAGCAATTAATAGTCAGGAAGAACAGTTTTTCGCTACTGTTGGTATGAGTGATGATGAAATTACGGCATCTCAAGAAAAGATTAATTCCGTAAAAGTTAAAACTCACAAAAGACACTAGATTCTTAAGCGTTGAATCAATCTAAAGTGCACAAATAAGTGCAATTTAAAGTTAAATGTGTATTTTTAAAAGAAAATGCACATTTTTTGATGTTTTTTTAGTAAAATAATTGCTGAAAATCAAAAAAAATGATAAAGTATATGCAGTGAGAGGAAATTCTTCCACGTCAAAAAGTGTAGAAATTGTACCTTTTTTAAAACTAAGTGCACAATGTCTACATTGAAAAGAATTATAGTTTGATGGGCAATTTATTTGTCAAAACTGATATTTATAATTGGTAGTTATAAATATCTTTTTTATTTTTTTAAATAATAACAAAAAATAAAAAGCAAAAAAATTAATATTTAAGTAATGAATCATTTAGTATAACTTCATCTG
>CALVYD010000037.1 GCA_944371995.1 uncultured Bacilli bacterium | reverse complement strand
AGTGTTATTTGTAAACTAAAAAGAGCAATTATAAATAATTACTCTTTACTTTTGCGTGCCATAGTCTGAATAGTTACCTTTTTTTCGACTAAAATTGTCAACCTAACATACTATCTCTATACAAAAAAACAAAAAAATGGTACGATATATAATGATAGGATAGGTGGTAAAATGCCAAAAAGAATCAAGATTTTATTTAGTTTAAGTGCATTTTGTATCGTTTTAGGCCTTGTTTTAAATTTTGCAACCAGTCTAAAACACGATAAAGAAGAAGTAGCTTCAAGAATGAAAACAATTAATGCAACATATGAAGTTTTTAAGAGAGAAACAGAACAATTTAGTACAACAAGAGACAATTTATATGATAATGTATTTGCGGAATTATATTTTGAAACATTAAACCTAACCATTCCAGGTTGCCTAGAAGAACTACAAAAATATGAAATGGTATTAGACGAAGTAGGAAAAGAAGCAGAAACATTAAAAAATAATTGTGAAGATATATATTTTCCATCATCAGATGTCAATACTAAATGTAAAACAGCAACTTCGACTTATGAAGAAATGTTTAATTACTTTATCAATGATATAACACAGGTAAATCAAAACATTGAAGAATATAACAAATATAATCAAGAAAATGAAACCGGAATTGCTCCAGTTCAAAAGTACAATACAACAAAAGAATATATAGATTTTAATGAAGATAAAAAATATACTGGAAAGGAAGAATTTTAATTATGATTAATAATGAAGAAATAAAGACAGTAAATATAATTCCTCCACAACCAGAAAAAGAAAAGAAAAAAAGAAAAAAATGGAGTAAAAAGAAAAAAGTAGGAATTATTTTAGGAGTTTTTTTTACCATAGGACTAGCAACATTTCTATTTTTATTTTATGGTCCATGGCCAGGATTTAGAAATTTTTGGATTACTAGTGCCATGACGACAATGTCTCATCGTTATCTTGCTACCTGGTTCTATAGTGATGAGACAATCCAAAAGGTATTAGAAAATAATAAAATTATTGAAGTAGGAGAAGTGACAGATCCAGATCTAATCCAATTTAAAAAATATAGTGGAAGTATGTTAATATTTAAAAATAAATATGAAAAAGAAATATTAACGAAAGATAAAGATAATGATTTATATAAAATTATCGAAATTAGTGGAACTACTTATCAAGGATTTTTAGTAGCAATCTATGATCCTTCTAAAGTCTCTATCGCAACAACGCAATATCTAGGAACAAGAGGAGAAGCAATTACAGATGTTGCTAAAAGAGAAGGTGCAGTAATTGCTATGAACGCAGGAGGTTTCTATGATCCTGATTGGAATTCCAATGGAGCGATACCTCATGGTACAGTAATTCAAAATGGAAAAATTGTAAGCGATTTTCAAGATGCTAACATGGGTGGAGGATTTATAGGATTTACCAATGATAATAAATTAGTATTAGGAAAAATGACGAAAGAAGAGGCCTTAGAAGTAGGGTATAGAGATGCTATAGAATTTGGACCATTTTTAATAGTAAATGGAAAAAGTTCCTTTATTAAAGGAAATGGTGGCTGGGGAATTGCACCACGTACTGCCATAGGACAAAGAAAAGATGGAATAGTATTATTCCTAGTAATTAATGGAAGATTGCCAAACAGTATTGGAGCTGATATGGTAGATTTAACCGAAATTATGGAAAACTATGGTGCTTATAATGCAGCTAATTTAGATGGTGGTTCATCAACAGAATTAGTAGTAAATAATAAAATTATTAACACTCCAGTAGCAGGTGGAACAGATGGTCTAAGAGATATGCCAACATTCTGGATAGTAAAAGAATGATTCACAACCATTGACGATAAAGAAAAACTATAGTAGAATAATAAACCAAAATATTACTAAAATACGACATCTATAGTAAGATAAAGCCAAAAAAGTATAAAATTTAACAAAAAGAAACTGGTGATAGAATGGAACTATATATAAGAAAAGTAACAATATTCGACGGAGAGTTAGTAGATGATTTTGCAAGAGAGCACTATGCTTTAAAAGAAACAGTACAAGCTGGAGATTGTTCCTTAATTTTAGGAAAAACATACGAAGAATATGAAAGCTTTTATGACTGGTTCAAAGAAGAAGAAAAACTAGACCAAGAAGAGAATCTAAAAAAAGGACAAGTAGGTTGTACTACTTATCTAGTATTAACAAAAGAAGATGATGAGCTAATAGCCTTGTTAGATATGAGGCATAGCCTAAATTTTAAAAATGGATCAGTTTATGGACATATAGGAATAGATATTAGACCAACCAAAAGAAACAAGGGTTATTATAAAGAAATATTAAAATTATCAGTAGAGTTAGCCAGAGAGTTAAATATGGAAAAATTAATAATTGCCTGTGACTATACAAATATCCCTTCAAAAAAAGGAATAGAGCATGTCTTTGGTAATAAATATCAGACAATCCCTGTAGAAGGTACTTATTATTTAGTCTATGAAAAGGATTTAAGAAAGAAGGGATAATATGTTTTATATTTTAGATTATGAAAGAGTAAGCCAGGATATTATAGAAGCATGCGGAAGCATTGGAATTGCGGGATTAATTAATATTGTAAAAACAGTATTATCTTTAATTCAAATAGCAGGACCAATTCTCTGTATGATTGCTTTAGCTATAAATTTTATAAAATTGATGTCCAATCCTGAAGAAAAGAAATATAAACCAATAATAAAAAATTGTATTTTAGCATTAGTAATATTATTTATGGTACCATTCATTGTTAATTTAGTAATGAGACTAGCAGATGAATCATTTGATTTAGCAAAATGTTGGAATAATGCAGAAGATGTAGTAGAATTTGGTGAGGATAGTCAATATGTTGATACCTCAGATGAGGCTGCACAACCTATCTTACCAGGTACATAAGAATAAAAGAATTAAATAAATAACAATATTAGAAAAATTTAGACACACAAAATGATAAAAAGTGTAATATGAGTATGGATAATACAGGAATAACACCATACAAAATAATGCGAAACTGTAGATAGTAATAATCATACAGTTTTTTAATGAAAAAAAACAAAAAATAAGATATAATGAAAATATAAGGGAGGAAACAAGATGAAAAAAATAATGGATGGAAATGAAGCGTGTAGCTTCGTATCATATAATTTTACTGATGTTGCAGGAATATATCCAATTACACCCGCATCACCTATGGCAGAACTAACAGATAAATGGGCAAATGAAGGAAAAACCAATTATTTTGGTATGCCAGTAAAAGTAGTAGAGATGGAATCAGAAGCAGGAGCTGCTGGTATGGTTCATGGATCTCTACAAGCAGGATGTCTAACCACAACCTACACAGCTAGTCAAGGTTTATTATTAATGCTTCCCAATATGTATAAAATAGCAGGGGAATTATTGCCATGTGTAATTAATGTCGCTGCTAGATCAATCGCAACTCATGCACTATCTATTTTTGGTGATCACCAAGATATTTATGCTGCAAGAACTACTGGATTCGCTATGCTTGCATCATCATCAGTACAACAAGTCATGGACTTAACTGGAGTTGCTCACTTATCCGCAATCAAAGGAAGAGTACCTTTTATTAATTTTTTTGATGGTTTTAGAACCAGTCATGAATTACAAAAAGTTGAAGTAATTGATACAGATAAATTAAAAGATTTAATCGATAAAAAGGCACTAGAAGAATTTAGAAATAGAGCTCTAAATCCAAGTAGTCCAGTAATTAGAGGAACATCTCAAAATGAAGATATCTATTTTCAAGCAACTGAAATTAGAAATGAGTATTATGATAAAGTACCAGACATTGTTAATGAATACATGCAAGAAATTAATAAGATAACAGGAGAAAACTATGCACCATTTAACTACTATGGAAGTGAAAATGCAACAAAAGTAATTGTTGCCATGGGAAGTGTATGTGAAACTATCAAAGAAACGATTGATTACCTAAGTAACAAAAGAAACGATTTAGGATTATTAGAAGTACACTTATATCGTCCATTTAGTGCAAAATATTTCTTGAAAGTCTTACCAAAATCAGTAAAAAAGATTGCTGTACTAGACCGTACCAAAGAACCAGGTTCTGCAGGAGAACCATTATATTTAGATGTTGTAAAAACAATTAAAGAAGTAGAAGGAAAAGTAAGAGTAATTGGAGGTCGTTACGGTCTTTCTAGTAAAAATACAACACCAGCCATGATTAAAGGTGTATTTGATTATATGGATAGAAAGGATGCTCATACGAACTTTACTGTAGGTATCGAAGATGATGTAACTAATCTTTCTATTCCTTATGATAAAGACTTTAAAATACCATCTACCATAACAGAATTTTTAATCTATGGCTACGGTAGTGATGGAATGGTAAGTGCCTGCAAAGACATTATGAAATTAACAGGTACTTATACAAGAGCCTATGTACAAGGATATTTTCAATATGATTCTAAAAAATCAGGTGGAATTACCATGTCTCATTTAAGAATGGGAACGAAACCAATCAGATCAACTTACTATGTAGAAAATCCATCTATGGTAGTATGTACCAAAGAATCTTACTTACAAAAGATGAAAATGCTAGATAAAATAAAAAAGAATGGTATTTTCTTACTAAATACCAATAAAAATAAAGATGAAATATTAAAAGAAATGACATCTCATGACAAAAAGATATTACAATCTAGAAATATTAAGTTCTATATTGTCGATGCAGGAAGAATAGCCGCAGATAATGGTCTATCTGGAAAAATCAGTGCCATTATGGAAACATTAATCTTTAAACTAGGAAAAATCATGGACTTTGACTTTACTGTGCAAAAGATGAAAGAAAGTATTGCCGCAAAATTTGCCAATAAAAGTGGTGGAATTGTAGAAAAAAATCTAAAGGCAATCGATTGTAGTATCAATAGTCTAATTCAAGTAAAATTACCAGTAGTAGACTATGTAGAAGAGTTCCCTAAGAAAAAGAATATATTTGAAATTATTGGTAGTATGGAAGGAGATACACTTCCAGTAAGTAGCTTCATGAAAAATCCAGATGGTACATTTGAAGTAGGAACAACTAAACAAGAAAAGAGAAATATTTCGGACATTATTCCTTGCTACAACAGTGAAAATTGTATCTCTTGTAACTTATGTTCCCTAGTTTGTCCTCATGCCGTAATTAGACCATTCTTATTAGATGAAAAAGAAGTAATGGATGCACCAGAAGGAGTAAGAGAGCAACTACTTCCAGCAAACATCAAAGACCAAGATTTAAAATTTACAATAGGAATAAGTGCAGCCGACTGTACTGGTTGTGGACTATGTGCTAACATCTGTCCAGGTAAAAAAGGTGCCAAAGCCTTAACAATGAAAATAAAAGAAGAATTAGAAGAAGAAAAAACAAAAGAAAATTATACGTATTTGTTTAACGAAGTAAAAGAAAAAGATGTAATGCCAAAATCAACAGTAAAGGGTAGTCAATTTAAAACACCAAAATTTGAATTCTCTGGAGCTTGTGCTGGTTGTGGAGAAACACCATATTTAAAATTAGTGACCCAGTTATTTGGAGATAGAATAGTAATTGCTAATGCAACAGGATGTTCTTCTATCTATGGAGCATCAACACCATCAATGCCTTATTCCGTACCCTGGGCAAACTCATTATTTGAAGATAATGCAGAATATGGATATGGTATGAAAATCGCTGATGATGCTATCAAAGCAAGAATTAAAAAGATAATTACAGACAATATAAAATTAGTAAAAAACTCTCAACAAGAAACTTATAAAAACTATGTCGAAAATATAACACCAGAGACAGCCGAAGAATTATTAAAAGTAATTGATGAGACAAAAATTAAAGAATTATTACCATTAAAGAATTTTATTAAACCAAAATCTGTATGGATGATTGGTGGAGATGGCTGGGCATACGATATTGGATATAATGGAATTGACCATGTTCTAGCAAATAAAGCCAATGTCAATATTTTAGTACTAGATACAGAAGTATATTCTAATACTGGTGGACAAGCATCCAAATCAACAAGAACAGGAGCTGTTGCTAAATTTGCATCTGCTGGTAAAGAAACAGCCAAGAAAGACCTAGCAAAAATTGCTCTAACATATCCACATGTCTATGTTGCAACCATATCTCTTGGAGCAAATCCACAACAAGCAATTAAAGTACTACAAGAAGCAGAAAGTTATAATGGTCCATCCATAATTATTGCCTACGCACCATGTATTGCACAAGGAATTATCAAAGGTATGAAAAACTCTATAGAAGAAGAAAAAGAAGCAACAAGATCAGGATATTTCCCTATATTCCATTACAATCCAGAAACCAAAGAATTTAAAATGGATAGTAAATCAGACTTTACTAGATATGAAGAATTCATACTAGGTGAAGATAGATATCGTTCTTTAGAAAAAATATCAAAAAATCATAAGAAATTATTATCTGAAAACAAACAACATGCAGAAGAAAGTTATGAATACTATGAAAGTCTAGCAAGTAAAGGAAACGAATAAAATAAAAGACACTACTGAAAACTTTATAAAGAAAAAGTTCCATAGTAGTGTTTTTTTCATGAAAAAGAAAAGAAAAAAGAAGACATCGGCAAATGTCTCCTTTTACTTTTCATCTAAGAGGTTGCACCCCCTGCGGGCAACCTCTAAAAAGAATAAAAAGGGGTTGGCTAGTGTGATACTAGCGACCAATTCGCCTAATTCCGAATTGGTAGTTCTTATACTACTCGAAAGGATAGAATTTGTCAATAAAAAAATGAAAAAAAATTAAAAAAATAGAATAAATAAATAGATAGAAAAAGAATAACAATAAGAAAACAAGTAAGAATCAGAAAAAAGAAAATGAAACAAAAACACTATGACATTTTTTTCAAAAAATTATAAAAACATTGGAAAAAGAGTCAAAAAATATGATATAATATGCCAAGAAGGAAGTGATAGTGTGGCAGAACTAAAAGACGTAAAAGGAATCGGACCCAAATCTCTTGCCTTATTAAATAAAATTAATATATATACAGTAGAAGACCTAGTGACACATTACCCTTTTCGTTATGAAATTTTAAAAAGAAATGTTCTACAAGAAGTAGAAGATGGAGAAAAAATTGTAATAGATGGAAAAGTAGAAAGTATTCCCATACTAATGCGTTTTAAAGCCGGGCTAAATAAAATGAACTTTAGACTAGTAACACAATCAGGAGTAGTTGGTGTATCTATATTTAACCGAGCATTTTTAAAAAGTCAATTAGCAGTAGGAACCGGAGTAACTGTAATAGGAAAACTTGATAAAAAGAAGAATGTAATTACTGCAGCAGATATAAAATTAGAGACACTATCAAATAAGATGAAAATAGAACCGGTATACCATGCAACAAGTGGACTAACAAATAAGAATATTGCTACTTATATTAATATGGCATTATTAATGTATGGAAAAGAAATACCAGACTATATTCCAGAAGAATATATGGAAAGATATCATTTTTCTAACAAGAAAACATCTCTAAACCTAATTCATAATCCATCTACCGAAGAAAAATTAAAAGAAGTAACGATTCGCTTAAAGTATGAAGAACTATTTGCTTTTATGTTTAAAATAAATTATTTAAAACTAGAAAATAAAAAGAAAAACCAAGGTTTAGAAAGACATATTGATAAAGAAAAATTAGAAAAATTTATAGATGAATTACCTTTTGAATTAACAAATGATCAAAAAAAGGCAGTAGATGAAATTGTTGCTGACTTAGAAGCACCACATCGTATGAATCGCCTATTACAAGGAGATGTAGGATCAGGTAAAACGATTGTCTCTTTTCTAGCAATGATTGCCAATCATTTAAGTGGTTATCAAAGTGCCCTTATGGCACCAACTGAAATACTCGCAACACAACACTATCATAACTTAGAGAACTTCTTAAAGAATACGGATGTAAAAACAGCTCTTTTAACTGGATCTACGACTAAAAAAGAAAAACAAAAGATATATGAAGAATTAAAAGATGGTACGATTAGTATGATAGTTGGTACCCATGCATTAATACAAGAAGAAGTAGAGTATCATAATTTGGGTTTAGTAATTACAGACGAACAACATCGCTTTGGTGTCCATCAAAGAGCTAATCTTCAAAACAAAGGTAAAAAACCAGATGTCCTATATATGAGCGCAACACCAATTCCAAGAACGTATGCTCTAACTATCTTCGGAGATATGGATGTATCAACGATTAAAGAACGTCCAAAAGGAAGACAAAAAATAACAACTGTAGTAAAGAAAAATAGTGAAATTAAAGATGTATTAGAAATGATGTATAAAGAATTAAAAGCTAACCATCAAGTTTATGTAATTGCTCCACTAATTGAAGAGAGTGAAAACTCAGATTTAACAACAGTTTGTAAATTAAAAGATCAAATGAAACTTGCTTTTAAAGAACATTACAAAATAGATATTGTCCATGGAAAAATGGCAAGCGCTGCCAAAGATATGATAATGAATCAATTTTCCAATAATGAAATACAAATACTAATATCAACAACAGTAATTGAAGTAGGAGTAGATGTTCCAAATGCAACGACGATGGTAATCTTTGATGCTGATCGTTTCGGATTGTCAACGTTACATCAATTACGTGGTCGTGTGGGAAGAGGAAGTTCTAAATCTCAATGTATTCTAATTAGTGATAGCGATGCAGAAAGATTAAAGATTATGGAACAAGTAGATGATGGATTTAAAATCAGTGAAGAAGACTTTAAATTACGTGGTCATGGAGATTTATTTGGAACAAAACAAAGTGGAGATATGTCTTTTAAAATTGCTAGCATAAAATCAGACTATAAAATCTTACTACAAGCAAAAAAAGATTCTAAAGAATATCTTCTAAATAAAGAAACAGACAACGACCCTTTAAAAATAAAATTAATAGAATCTATTACCAAAGGATAAAGAAGATCAACATCTTGTTTATCCTTTTTTTTACATGTTATAATAAAAGAGGTGATGTTATGCAAGAAAATATGAGTGTAGAAGATGTTTTAAAAGCATTAAAAGGTAAAATTTATTATTCTAAAGAAAAAAAACAAAAAGAAAGAATAATGGGAATAGAAGATATCTATAAGACTACAATAGTAATTGCAGTACAAGACTTAACTGAAGAAAAAATAAATAGTTTAGAAGAATCTTCGTTTTTTAGAAAAAATTATCAAAAAAACATCAAAACAAATGATATAAATATCAATGAATATCATGAAAGACTAATAAAAAGGTTAAACTCAGAACAAGAAATTAAAGCTTATTCTTTCTTACCAACTGGTCTCGGTCATTATGAAAGTAAAAAAGAATTAATGAATCAAATATTAAGACAAGCATTACAAGAAGATAGGAAATATATCTATGTATATATTGATGACTATGATATAGAAAATCTAAATAAAAGTCTAGCGACAATAACAGAAGAGATGACAAATACTCTATTATTGATAATAGGAATAAATAAAGAAGAGTCAACTTTAACGATATGGAAGAAAAAAGAAATAATCAATGACTGGATTATTAGAAGACCAGAAACTAATGAATATCGTACTTTTAGTAAAATGGCTAAAAACTTTGAAAAACTATATAGAACAAAAAGAAAAGATATTTTTACAAGTTATGTTCCTTATGATTCAATAGAGTTTAATAGTTTGTGTAATCCTCATCAATTGAGAATATTATTAATTTATGAACAAGATAAAGAAATGTTAGGCTTCATTGAAGCAGAAAGAATAAACACGATAGGAAGTTATCGTTACACTCCGGCAAGAATCATAAGAATTCACCGAATTTTTGTAGTAGAACATAGAAGAAGAGAAAAAATAGGAACAAGGCTATATCAAGCAGTTTTAGATTTCGCAAGAAAAGAAAGGTATAGTAGAATCGAAGTTAAAATATATAACTTTACACCAGAAGCACAAGCATTTTTTGAATCATTTGGACTAAATATCTTAGCATATCAGTATGAAACACAAGTATCAAAAAAATAATAATGTCAATTAGAAAAAATTTTGTCATAAGCAATTGACTTTTTATCAAATATAATTTATTATTAAGATGCGTGATACATATCACGCCGATATCTCTCACGGTGTTTCAATGTGAGAGTATATTCAACCGAACCCCCTGAAATTCCCCTCGAGAGAGGGGAATACTTTTGTTTATAAGGAATTTTTACTAATTTGGATTTTTCTAGACACCATACTAGATACCAAGCATTAGTTTTTAGATACTAAATTATTTTTATATTAAAGTTTATTTAAATACCTAGATTCTAAATAAGGTATATCGATATCAAAGAATGCTACAATTTCTTTGGTTGGAACAACAGACTTTGGAATAAGATAACCTTGTTTCTCTGATTTAATTTTTATCTTCATTTTAGACTTTAGTGCAGAATTTTTTCCTAGATGTCCTAACTTAATAATATCTTCCAGAGTCCACCATTGCTTAGCTATTAATTTTAATGTTTCTTCTGCAGATATAGATTATTCCTACTTTCGTATTAATTTTTTTGTGGTAATACATAAAAGTAATATGTATCATCTGATGAATTATAGATAATATATTTTTTCTTTCTTAATTCTCTAAATGCTAATACAACATCTTTTCTACTATCATTATTAAGAGAGTAGAGGTCAGTATTTCCAAATTCATCATTAGTCCTAACTAATAATGAATTAAGCATACCAGTCGCTCTGATAGATAAGTTTTTAGAAATTATATAGTTTTCAATATTATCTTTCTCAAATAATCTCATATTCTTAACCTCGTTTCTTTTCAACGTCCGATATTAAGGACGTTTTAAATACAACAATGTCCGAAAAACTAGATACTTAAACAAAATAGTGGTAAAATTAAATTATTAAGAAAAAAAGGGAAGAAAGAAGTGTTACCATGAACTCAGAAGAACTTAAAATTTTAATTGAATCAGCTAGAGAGTGAAAGGTATTAAAGAGAACTAGCAAAATTAACCGGTATAAGTAGAAATACCTTAAATGATTTAATTAATGGAAAAATAAAAAAAGTAGATATTGATAATCTACGAAAAATTGCTGAAACTTTAGATATGTCATTGCAAAAATTATTAAAGGCAGCAGGATATGATGAAATGTCTTTGTATTTTCATGCACATAAGAGTAAAGATAAATATATTGATAAATCTAGCAAAGATTTAAAAGAATTAATTGAAAAATACAAAGAATCTGAATTAGAATTGCTAGATTTTGATACTCAAAAAAGAAGAAAAGTAAGTGATGCAAGACAAAAATTATTTTATATTATGGAACATTTACAAATTATGAAAGATAATAAAGACAGCTTATATACAATTGATAAAGCTATTGAAGATATAAAATATGCTTTTGATGAATTGGAAGAAGCAGAAAAAAAGTATGATTATGATAAATTACCAAAAAGTAATTGATTTATAAAATAAAAAATATAAATTATCTAAAGTAATATATGAAATAGAAGCGATATTAAGTGAGGAGTAAAAGATGACAAAAGATAAAATAAGAGAAGAATTAAATAAACTTAATGAAACAAGTAATATGTCTGATATTCAAAACTATATAAAATGTATGCTTAAGGAAAATAATTATAATAATACTCCATTAGAATTATTATGTTATTTAACTGAAGAAGTTGGTGAGCTAGCAAAAGAAATAAGGAAAAATGAATCTAACATGGAAATGGATATAAATAAAAAATATAGTTCAAATATAAAAGATGAATTAGCAGATGTATTTATATATGTATTAACTATTGCAGATAAGTATAATATTGATTTATTAGATGCCTTAAAAAGAAAAGAAACAATTAACTTAGAAAGAACATGGGAATAATATGAACAAAAAAATTATTGATTATTATAAATGGCTTTCTTTACAAAATATTGAATTATTTGATAAATATAAAATTGTTAATCCATATAAGCAGGAAAGGATAATAAAAATAGTAGAGGTATTCTATAATAAGTACTTTGATGATAATCATAATAGATATTTGATATTGGGGGCATCACCAGCGAGAAGAGGAACATCTGCTACTGGAATACCTTTTGAAGATGAAGAACATATATATAAACTAACTGGAGAAAGTATAAATAATTTTTATATTAATAAGAATTCTAGTAATTTTTTATATGATGTTATGGAAAACTATGGCGGTATAGATAAATTTTATAGTGATTTCTTTTTGGGATTTGTATGTCCACTAGGAATAGTTAATATAAATAATAAAAATAACGAAGTCAATGTTAATTATTATGAGAACAGAAAATTACAAAGTTATCTAAATGATTTTATTAAAAAATCTTTAGATGAACTTATAAAGATAGGTATTAACAGAGAAGTATGTTATTGTATAGGTAGTGGAGAAAATTATCAATATTTATTGAAGTTAAATGAAGAAAATCACTATTTTAAAAGAATCGTTGCTCTTGAACACCCAAGATATATAATGCAATACAATAAAGATAAGACAGCATTTTATATGAATAAGTATTTAAATGAATTAAATAACAAACTTTAATAATCACAAGAAAGTTGAAGAATATAAAAAAGAAAAGTAGGTGATTTAAATGTCTAATATAGAACAATTAATTGAAATATTTGAAGAAAATAGAGACAAAAGAATATGTGTTTTAGGAGCTACTTGTACAGGTAAGACAACTTTAATAAAAGGTACAAATATAGGATTAGACATGGATGAAGAAATATTTCCATTACTAACTGAAGAAGAAACAGAATATGTTTGTAGAACACCTTGGACTCAAGAAATAGGAAATAGGATGGATGAACTTGTTAGAACAAAATTAAGTATTAAACAGGGTACACCGATGTTTGGAACTGTTTTATTGGACTGTGATTTGATAGTGTATCTACATATTAATGATGATTTATTACTTGAAAGAACTAAATTAAGAAATACTGACTTTAGTAATGCTAAGAATATGCAACAAAAAATAGAAGAAGAAATCAAAAACTCAAATATACCAACAATATATGTTGAAGTACAAAATGAAAATAAGTAGGTGAAGTAATGAAAAAAATTATTTTGACAAGTACAGGATTTGATAATGAAAATATAATGAATAAATTTATAGAATTATTAAATGTAGATGTTAAAAATGCTAAAATACTTTTTATAATAACAGCAGCAAATGATCCAGATGCAGTTAGAATACTATCAGGATGTTTAGATGATTTAACTAAATGTGGTATTACAGATAATAATATAACAGTTTATGATATGCATAAATTAATATCACAAGAAGAGATTAATAAATATGATGCAATATATGTTTGTGGAGGAAGTACAAAGTATTTAGTTGATAGAATTAAAGAATTAAATATAAAACCAGTTATAGATAAATATATAGAAAATGGTGGTATTTATATTGGAGTTAGTGCAGGTAGTGTTTGTGCCAGTGGAAAATATAAAGATGGACTTGGATTTATTGAAAACAAATTAGATGTTCATTGTGATAAAGGAACACCTAATGGAGTAATTAATTCTAATGATGATATATATTTAACAGATAATCGAGCTATATTTATTAATGATGCAGAAAAAATAATATTTGAATAATAATAAATGACACTATGACACTATAAATGCGTATGGAGTACTTGCCAATAATGTGTCACTGTGTCATAAAAAAAAGATATTATAACAAAAATTTAATAAAAAAATACAGATTGGGTGTATAATATAGTTTATAAAAAGGAAGTGCTAATAAAGGCTTTATTAGGTTTTTATTTGCACTTTTTTGTTAGGAGGTTGTTTATGTTAGAAGAAGGTGGATATTAGAGAGTATAGAAAAAGTTGTGTAAATAGAATAAAACCTTCCGATATGATAAAATAAGAAAAGGAAGGTTTTGTTAT
>CALVYD010000036.1 GCA_944371995.1 uncultured Bacilli bacterium | reverse complement strand
AATGGCGACTTGCTAGGTCTTACCATACCGGCTTTCCAACCGGTTATATATTAAACACCGAACTGGCGCACTCCTAACTATAATGTATTATAACATAAATATAATAAGTTTTATGTGAAGAACAAATTTTTCTTTAAAATTTGACAGTCCTATGATATAATACCAGTGAATTGGAGGGGATAGTATGATACCTACTGTAGCTCTAGTGGGAAGACCAAATGTTGGAAAATCAACCCTGTTTAATAAAATAGTTGGCAAGAAGATATCAATTATTGAAGATTTACCAGGAGTAACAAGAGATAGAATATATCAAGAGACATCATATAATAATAAGAGATTTTATTTAATAGATACTGGTGGTATTGATGCTAGTAAGATGAAGTTTAATGACGAAATAAAAATGCAAGCAGAATTAGCTATTAAAGAAGCTGATATCGTTGTATTTATTGTCGACGGAAAAGAAGGACTAACTAGTAATGACTTATTAGTAAGAGATATTCTTAGAAAAAGTAAAAAAGAAGTAATTGTCGCAATCAACAAAGTAGATAATAAAGAAGCGAATAATCATATATATGATTTCTATGAACTAGGTTTTTCAACTTATATTCCCATTAGTAGTATTCACAATACAGGATACATCGAATTAATGGAAGAAATTACTAAGAATTTCCATGAACAAGAAGAAAAAGAAGACAATAGATTAAAATTTTCAATCATCGGACGTCCTAATGTAGGAAAAAGTAGCCTAATGAATGCTCTATTAAATGAAGAACGTGTCGTAGTATCAGATGTCGCTGGAACAACACGTGATTCTATCGATTCCGTATTAAAATATCATAATGAAGAATATATTCTAATTGATACTGCTGGTATGAGAAAAAAAGGAAAAGTCTTTGAATCAGTAGAAAAATATAGTCTATTCCGTTCTCTAAAAGCAATCGATAGAAGTGATATCTGTCTAGTAGTAATCAATGCCGAAGAAGGAATCAAAGAACACGACAAACATATTGCAGGATATGCCATAGAACGTGGAAAAGGATTAATCTTTGTAGTAAATAAATGGGATACAGTAAAAGATACAACCATTCCTGAATTTGAAAAACTAATGCGAGCAGAGTTTCAGTTTGCAACCTATGCACCAATCGTATATTTATCTGCCTTAACCAAAAAAAGAATTCATACACTAATGCCTGAAATTATTAAAGTAGGAGAAAATATAAAACGAGAAATTCCAACAAGTATCTTAAACGATGTAGTATTAGATGCCTATCAATTAAATATCCCTCCTTCATATAAAGGAAAAAGACTAAAAATATATTTCACATCACAAACCGGAACAAAACCTCCAAAGTTTACTTTCCGCGTAAATAATAAAGGATTGGTACACTTCTCTTACGAAAGATATCTAGAAAATAAATTAAGAGAAAACTTTGAATTAGAAGGAACACCTATTGTATTACAATTCAAAAACAGAAATGGAGACGAATAATATGATAATAGGAAATAATGGAGGAAATAACCAGACAAACGGTTTTACAAAACCATTAGGAAATCATTTTGAAAACAATCAATTCAAAAATAAAAACCAACAGTTCGAAGAACAGATGAGTCATAATCAACCAAAAAATATTTTCACCCGGGAAATCACAGCCAAACAACACGTAAATCCAACAAGTAAAAATGATATGTATGATAAGACTCTTGCTCTTCTTCATGAAAGATTAAATCAAGGAGCAATCACTCTAGAAGAGTTTAATAAAAAATGTAGAGAACTAGGTAAAAAAAGACAAAAATAAATCAACTTCACATGAAGTTGATTATTTTTTTATATGAACTTTTGAGGTATCCTTTTTTCTTCCTTGAATACGTTTTAGCATACTAAATACGGTACCTTTAGTAACAGGAACTTCTAATCGACATAATTCACTAGTAGCTTCTTCCAAATCACTATCTGTATAGCTAACAGACATTTCTCCCTTAGCATCAAGATACATATTTCTAGGAGCAAAACGAGATGTTCTCTCCATAGCAGCAATCTCACCTGAAGAAATAGACCTAAAAAGTCCATGATATAACTTCATATATTGACTAATAAGATTAGCTTCTTTTTCTCTACCAATACTTAAAGCAACATCTTTTATAAATAATGGAGAATAACCGTACTTTTCATAATGCTCTACCATGTCATAAGGAATATGATTTTTATGACAATAAACCATTTTTCTGGCAACTAAAGTACTAGTTTTAGCCATTGCACCTATAAACTTTCGTCTAATATCTGCTGCTTTATCATCAACAAGTGCACTAGTATCTTGATCAATATGCTTACATAACTTACGATAAAAATTAAAATCTTTCATAGATAAATCAAGACTAGAACAAAACTTACTAATCGATTTATCATCAGAATCAATAAACTTTTTCATAATACGAATAGCTTCTTCTCCATGCATATCAATATTAGCTTCTAACTGTGCTTGATACCTATCATGATGCATTTGACGAGTTTTTTCTGATACCATACTATCAATAATGGCACGTTTTTTACGATAAGCATCATCAATATCCGCATTATCCTCAGTAAAAGTCTTAAATATCTCTCTTTGTACATATTGTGGTAAACCTAGTTTATCAGAAGCATATTGATAAAAATCAGTCATAGAAGAACAATCAGTATTTAAAAATAAAGTCATTAATAAATTAGATTCTTTTATTGAAGTCATTATTTTCTTTGCTTCTTTCTCTAACTTAGCTCTTTGTTTTCTATCATCAATCTCTGCTTGAAGATAACGACGTAACTGTAAAAGAGACTCCCTCTCCTCAGGGATTTTATTACCAGCAAAACTAATAAGCTGAAAAGCCTACTCCTCAGTATACTTATCTGAAATATAACCTACTAAAGATTTTCCTTCACTAATACACAATTCCATATTTCTAACTTCAGATAACGAGACTTCATCTAATCTTCTATCACAAATATTAGTATATTTATCTAAAAAAAGTTGTCTCTTTATAGGATATTTACCTTTACTAACAAAAGGATTAATTATACTCTTCCAATATGAATCAATTTTTTCTCTTGTCAACTCTTTTAATGGCGTTTGTTCAAAGAAAGTATCTACATTATTTAAAATTCTTTGTTTATTTCTATTACAAACATCAGGATGACAAATTGAATTACTAAAGAATTTAGCATTATGTGTACTAATCCATATACATAAGGCCCTTACTTTTTCATAATCTTCTTCTTTAACAAAATCTAAAAGAAAATAATCTAATGTATAATCCGTAAGTGATGCTAACTTCTCTGCATAAGGATAAAACCTCTGATATATATCAACAGAATAAACGTCTTCTTGGTGTTGAATCTCTTTTTTAACAGAAGTAATAGTAGAAGATAATAATTCTTGACCTGATTTTGTTTTCATAAGAGGATCAAAATATCCAGCAATTTGACGATACCATGTAAACGTACAAAACATAGTATACATAGAAAAATCAAAATCTTTTGTTCTATCATATTTATAAGAAGAAAAATCAAGTGTTACATCATTCATATAAGAACATAAATCTTCAAATTGAAATGGAAATTGACTCATACCATATTGATAATATTTAAATCTTACCTTACTACCAAACTCATCAGATACCGGATTATCTTTAACAACGTATTTATCTAATAAATAAGACAAATCAGCTTTAGTAACAACAAGTCCAGTCTCTTCATATTTTTTTATAAAACTTAAAATATCTTCGAATTGAAAATTCTCAAGATAATATCCTGGAACCCGATAAAATTTTTTAGAAAATAATGTATGTAATAATAGACTAATTTGCTTAAGTTCTTCCTTAGAGTATTCTTGTTTTGCAATAGAATCAAAAGTCTCTTTAGCATATAAATATCTATTAGTACATTTCTTAGGAAGTTCTAACTTAAAGAAATGACTATATACTTTCATCGCATCATCAAAAGAAATATCATTACTAACAAATGGAAAATCAGTATCCTTATAACTAATTATAATATTTTTCGTTCCCTGAACATTTCTAATTACAGAAAAAACATTCTTCATTTCCATCCCTGGAAGATATCTTTCATAAGATAAAAAAGAAGAAAGTAAATTAATATCATCAAGCGTAATTTCATAATTAGAATCTGTAGTAATAACAGATAATTTATCAAATATACTAGAAACATCTAACTTAGAAGGTTTCAAATCATAATCCGTAAAATCATTTTCTAAATACATTAAATAATTACCATATAATTCTCTAGTTAATGATTGATATTTATTAGAAGATGAAATCAAATAGGATAAAATTGGCAACATCAAAAATTTAGGAATGTTCGTAGGAACTTTCTCTAATCTACGTTGAATAGGAAAATCAATGCTAACAAGCTCTTCTTTCCCATGTCCAGTAATATCATCAAAATAATGATATACTAATACAACCAAAGAACTATCATCTAATTCTTTATCACTATAATCAATTAATAAATCGTTAATATCAAGCAAAGTTAATCGTTTCTTCTTAAGAACGTCATAAACAAAATCCTTATCCTCTTCAGAAAGTGTATCTAAATATTCTCCTAAATGAATAGCAATCATCTGTTGCAAACGCTCATTAAGCGAACTATAAAATGATTTTAAATATAAATCTTTATTCATTATCCCATCACCTTTTAGTGGTCATATAATATCATAAATAGTAAAAAAAGTCAATTAACAGCATATATTAACATAGGAGGTCACTATGTTTGGAGATAACTTTTTTAAACGAGTAGAAAATAAAACAAATATAGATAAAAACACAATTATGTCTCTAGCACAAAAAATACAAAATAGTAATATGAAAGATGAAAAAACATTGCGAGAGGTAATAAAAGAAATAAGTACTATGACTGGAAAAGAAGTAACCAAAGAAAAAGAAGATAAAATAATAAATGCTATTATGAAAGATAATGTACCTAAAAACATCGATAAAATGTTCTAAATACCATTATGGTATTTTTCTTATACAAAAATTATGCTAAAATAAAAATAGTAAGAGGTGTTAAGATGTATTGTTTTAGATGCGGTACTAAAGTATCAGAAAATACAAAATATTGTCCCCATTGTGGAGCAGATATAATAGAAGAATTAAAACGTTATAGCTATCCTATAGATAACAAAAACATGCCAAAAGAGGAGCCAAAGCGAATAAATCAAACACATAGTGAACAATATTTATACAGTTTAAAGTATAGTTTTGGTGATGATGATACATTAATAAGAGCTTATGTAGGAAATAATTATGATAATATCAAAAAGCAAAGTTTTTCTTTCGCTACCTTCTTTTTTGGACCAATATACTTTCTTTATAGAAAATTATATATACTAGGATTATGCTATATCATTCTCTCTGTCATACTATCCCCTATTGCGATCATATTACACATAGGTATATCCATAGGATTTAAATATATCTACTTCAATACAGTGAAAAAAAGAGTAGATAAAATAAAATTAGAAAATAAAAATATGGATAAAGAAACGATACTAAATATATGCAAGAAAAAAGGCGGAGTCAATATACTAATAGCTATAATTTGCATAATAATACCAATTGTATTTATAGTTACTAACATAATAACAACGACTAGCAGTAACACTAATACCATTGAAGATAATGATAATTATTATAATGTAACAGAAAATAATGAGTTTTCAATACAAAACCTTTCTTATACCATACCACAGGGATTTAATGCATACGATTATGATTTCTTAAAACGTTACAGTCTATATACTGATAATAATTATTGTACTATTAAGTTCACTACTACCACTTATATAACACCATACGATAATGAAGAAGACTATATAAAAGATAATGTATATACAGAAAAAGAGGATATAGTATTTCCAATAGACACAGTAACACTAAGTAATAGAGAATGGAAACATATGAAAATACAAAGTACATATAGTCTAAACAATATTTATGTATTAAAAACGGAAGAAGAAATCTATGAAATAGAAACACGAGAGGGTATAGATGATAATACTTGCACACCATATTTTGAACAAATACTAGCATCTCTAACTTATAAAGAATGATAAATTAATAAAAATCGTTCTTTTTTTTTATCTAAAATCATAAAGTTAACTGTATAAGGAGAATGTATATGGATAAACAAGAAATTATTAAGAATATTGCTAAAAGAAGCGGTGGAGATATTTATCTAGGAGTAGTAGGTGCTGTTAGAACTGGAAAATCCACATTTATCAAAAGAATGGTAGAAACATTAATAGTTCCACATATAGAAGATGAGTATGAAAGAAAAAGAGCCTTAGATGAAATTCCTCAAAGTGCAGCAGGAAAAACCATCATGACAACAGAGCCAAAATTTGTTCCAAACAATACAGCAAAAATCAAAATAGACGACTTTACTTGTAATATTAGAATGATTGACTGTGTAGGATATATGATTGACAAAGCCATAGGAGCAACCGATGAAAATGGTCCAAGAATGGTAAAAACTCCATGGTACAACGAAGAAATACCATTTATTGAAGCAGCAGAAATTGGAACTGAAAAAGTAATCAAAGATCATTCCACTATCGGTATTGTAATTACAACCGATGGATCAATTGGAGACTTCGAACGCGGTGACTATATCGAAGCAGAAACAAGAGTAATAGAAGAGCTAAAAAGTATTGGTAAACCATTTATTGTAATATTAAACTCAACACATCCTACCCTACCAGAAACAGTAAGATTAGCCGAATCTCTAAAAGAAGAACACCAAGTACCAGTCCTACCAATCAGTATTGAAGCAATGAACGAAAAAGATATGTATGACATTCTAAGAGAAGCATTATATGAATTCCCGGTATTAGAAGTAAAAGTAAACATGCCAGAATGGATTACTATATTAAATCCAGATCATCCAGTAAAAGAAAGCTATATGAATGCAATTAGAGAAAGCGTCGTAGAAATTGATAAATTAAAGGACATAGAACATATCACAGAACATTTCTTAAACAATGAAATGATTGAAAAAGCTTATCTATCAGAAGTAGATCCTTCAACTGGTATTATTACCATTACATTAACAGCACCTGCCAATCTGTATAATCAAACATTAACAGACATTATAAAAATAGATGTTAAAAACAAAGCCGACTTATTAGCACTATTTCAAGAGTTTAACACTGCCAAAAAAGAATATGATCAAATTAAATACGCATTGAAAATGGTAAAACAAACAGGCTATGGTGTCGCCACTCCCGCAATCGAAGATATGAAACTAGATAACCCTGAAATTGTTAAACAAGGTCCAAGATACGGAGTAAAACTAAAAGCAGTCGCACCATCCATACATATGATTAGAGTCGATGTAGAATCTACCTTTGAACCAATCATCGGAAGTGAAATACAAAGTAAAGAACTAATAGACTATCTAACCAAAGATAAAGATAAAAATCCTAAAGAAATATGGAAAAGTGAAATATTTGGTAGAAGTCTAGATTCCATCGTACAAGAAGGAATACAATCAAAAATAAATATGATGCCCGATAACATCAGATTAAAACTACAAACAACCCTAACAAAAGTAGTAAACAAAGGATCTAATAATTTAATCGCCATAGTAATATAAAAAATCCACAATCTTTGTGGATTATTTTATTTTATTTTAGACACTAAATCTGTATATTGATTAACTAACTCTTCGGTAGAAAACTGAATCTCTTCCCCTTCAATCTTCCAATCACTAGAATGACTACTTAAAAATTCCAAAACATCTAAACTACCTTGATAAATTTGATTAATATAAGAAGAACTATCAAGAAAATTTTCTTTTAAAGCAACCAAATTATCATAAATTCCTTCATCAAACATAGCTCGATTAAATAATTTTTTATAATAAGAAGACAAATTACAATTAGAAATATACTGACGAACATAAGACTTAGCAAAATATAACAAAAGGCTATCCATATCTTGTTCAAAATCAGACTTTCTCTTTTCAATATAAGAAATACTATCTAAAAAATCAGGACCATCTGCTAAGTAATTATCAATAGAAAGTAAACCAGATAACTTAGCATCCTCACCATATAAAATAACTTTAGAAGCTTGTTTTGAAAATGATTTTAAATATTGTTCAATATTTTTTTCAACATCTAAATATCTCTTAGTAACAGACGAAGCAGGAAAAGTATAATTTTCAATATAGTTAAAGTTACTAATTTCTGAAACATCAGCAAACAATCTGTCTTCTTGTACTCTACGATTAATAAAAAAATAACCAAGAGAAAGAAATATAATAAAAATTATAAATATTATAATAAAACATATTTTACGTCTTAACGTCATATCAATCACCATGACACACTATTATAAAAGAAAAAGGAAAAAAAAGCAAAATTAAATTTGCTGCCAACGTCTTCTAACAGCCTCTAAATCCTTACCATAAATAAAACTACCAAATTCAACAACCGACATAATATCTAAAATATCATCAACATCACAATAGAAATATGTATAATCAAAATATATAGGTACATCCTTAGGTAAAATAAAATAATCTTTCGTTCTAAAATAAATTTTCTCATCTAGATAAACAACAATCCTAAAATCTACAGACTCCCCGTATTCAAATTCTTCAACTTGAAGTATATTAAGAAAAATCCCTACTCGCTGATGAACAAAAACTTTTACTTTATAAAAGCCATTTAATAATAAGAGATTTTGAAATTTTGCTAATAATTCCTTCACTAACTGTATCAAATTATCTTTATTAAGAGTTACATCTTTTAAATATGATACATTAAAAAATAATAAAAATTGCCCTAGACTAAGACGTTCTATTTTCATATATCCACCTACTGTAATATATGAAAAAAGTCTAAATAACATCACTGCTAATTAGACTTTCAATTTTTCTAACTACTTCTTTAACACCTAATTTAGTAACACTAGAGAAAACGATTAAATCATCTCCAACAACCAAATCCATAGTATCCAAGATATCTTTTAAATTATTTTCTTTCTTACTACCTCCAACTTTATCTGCCTTAGTAGCAACAACAGTTACAGGTAAATTATAATATTTCAAAAAGTTATACATCAACAAATCATCTTCTGTTGGTTTATGA
This sequence comes from uncultured Bacilli bacterium, assembly GCA_944371995.1. GTDB lineage: Bacteria > Bacillota_I > Bacilli_A > RF39 > UBA660 > Faecimonas. The sequence goes on along the minus strand of CALVYD010000036.1, from coordinate 4,952 downwards.
CGAAAATCAATAAGTAGAAATACTCGTTTTAAAACTTCTCTTTTCTCTAAATATTCTTCTATCATCATTCCAAACTTAGACTGTGTCTTTTTATCAACAGAAGCATACCCGTAACCAGGAACATCAATTAAATAAAAACTATCATTGACAGAATAAAAGTTTAAAGTTTGTGTCTTTCCAGGGCGAGAAGAAGTATAAGCTAAATTTTTTCTAGATAAAATTGCATTAATAAAACTACTCTTTCCAACATTACTACGTCCCACCAATAAAAACTCTGGTTTTCCATCTTCAGGATACTGACTTCTTCTGGTTGCAATAATCTCTAAACTAGCATCTTTAATTACCATCTTCTATCACCTCATCTTCTAAATTATAATGACTTAAAAGCAAATCTAAATCATCAATCAATTTCATAGCATCATCAAAACTAGCCACTCTAGCACCTGATGCAAATTTATGTCCTCCGCCATGATATTTTTCTGCAACATGATTAATAGCAGGACCTCTAGACCGAATAGATACTCGTATCTGTTTATTTTTAATATCTTCAGTAATTGTTACCCAGACAAGAACTTCTTTAATAAAATTAAAATTATTAATCATATTTCCAGCTGATGCACTATCAACACCGAATTGTTGAATAATATCATTGGTTATTTTAATATATCCTAATCCATTCTCAGTAACCAACATATTAGAAGAAATGTAACCTTCTAGCCGAACTTCACTAAGAGGTCGCAAATAAAGCTTATAATAAGCATTAGAAATATCAAAAGGATATTTATCCAAATAATAAGAAGTTAGCGCAAACGTTTCAGAATTACAACTATTAAATAAGAAACGATTAGAGTCAGACACTAGTCCCATGAATAATAATTCAGAAATACTAGAATTAATCACAAGTTTCGTCTGTAATAAAAACTTCATAATAATCTCACAAGTAGAAGAAGCTTTATCATCAATCAATTCCAAATCACCAAACTCCTCTACAAAGGGATGATGGTCAATTTTTATAATATAAGAAAACTGAGAAAAATCAACAGAATCCACACGTCTCTTATCTGGAGTATCCGCAACAATAAGTAAAGCATTATGATAATTTTCTAATCGATCTAACTTACCAATATGACTAAACTTAGCACTTCCTGTACCTATAGCAGAAACTTTTTTTTCTGGAAAATTTAACTTAATAACATCTCGAAGTGCTAACTGACTACATAACGCATCTGGATCAACACCAATATGTCTAGCAATAACAATAGTATCATACTGTTTAATTGCCTTTAATATTTTCTTATACATAAAATCTTCCTATCTATCAATCAAATGTAGCGTATCTCTAGCAATCATTAACTCTTCATCTGTTGGAATAACATAAACTTGAATAGAAGAATCATCCGTACTAATTTTTACTGCCTCACCACGTTTATTATTAAGATCTAAGTCAATTTTTACACCTAGACAAGCTAATTCTTCACAAATTTGTCTACGAACTGGAATACTATTTTCTCCAACTCCAGCGGTAAATACAATAATATCAGCACCACCAAGTAATACATAGTATTGAGCAATATAGTCAACAACACGACGAACATATTTATCACGAGCAACAATAGCCTTTTCATCTTGTTCATCACAACGTGCTAAAATATCACGCATATCACTACTATACTCACTCATTCCAAAAAGACCACTACGTTTATTTAAATCATCAATAATTTCACTAGCATTCTTTCCTTCTTGTTCCATAACATAAGGAATAATAGATGGATCAATATCTCCAGAACGAGTTCCCATCATAATACCAGCAAGTGGTGTAAATCCCATGGAAGTATCAACGCACTTACCATCTTTAATAGCAGTAATAGAACCACCATTACCAATATGACAACTAATTAAACGGAACTCATCTCTACCAAGTATTTTCTTAACACACTCAGCAATATAACGATGAGAAGTACCATGAGCACCATATTTACGAACACCATAGTCTTCATACCATGAATAAGGAACAGGATATAAATATGTTGTTTTATCCATAGTTTGATGAAAAGCCGTATCAAAAACAGCAACCATTGGTACATTAGGTAGAACTTTTCTAAATGCTTCAATACCTAACATATTAGCTGGATTATGAAGTGGCGCAAAACCTTTAATAGCATCAAGCTTCTCCATAACATCATCATTAATCAAAACAGACTCTTTAAAAATATCTTTCCCTTGAACAATACGATGTCCTACACCATGAATCTCATCTAAAGATGAAATAATATTTAAATCTGTAAGCTTATCAAGTAAAATATTAACCGCATCAACATGTGTAGGAAGTTCTACTTCTTGAGTAATCTTTTCCCCATTAAACTTAATAGTATAATTACTTCCATCAATACCAATACGTTCAAATAACCCGCTAGCAATAACAGATTCATCATTCATATCAAATAAACTAAATTTTAAGGAACTACTTCCTGCATTAATAGAAATTATTTTCATTAACATCCCTCTTTCTATAACCTATAAACATTATACTACAAAGAAAATAATTTTCAAAGAAAAAATCTCGCCTAGAAAAAGACGAGACATAAAACTATCTTCGATGTAAATATTTCACCTTACTATTAGTAGACTCCTTATCAGCATAAAAAATCTCACTACCTTCTCCATCAGAATATAATAGTCCGGATACATTATCTAAAGATGAAAAAGCACTACTATCACTACAAGTTACATTATCCAAAGTAACAATAGAAAAATCTGGAACTTGAAATAAAGTATCTGTACCAATATCTAAATTACAAGAAGAATCATCTTTAGTAATATTAATTTCTAACTTAGGATTATCACCAGTAATCTCCACAGTACCTAATGTAAAATCCTGCACATCAACAATAGATAAAAACTCTAAATTAACTTCATCCACTCTATCATTTAATAAAACAGAAATATCTAAAGGAGAAGCAGCATTACTATAATAATAATTTAAATTAATTTCTCTAGCACATAACGATGGTATAAAACTAGATAAATTATTGTTACCATCATAAAAGTTAGTAGAAAAAGAACTGAATTTTTTCTCCTCATCACTCAAATATGAAACAATATCACTACCATCATCAGATACAAAAATATCAGAACAATACAAATTTTGATGATCTAAAAACTCACCTAAACTCTCATTAAAAGAAACATCAAAAAAAGAAATATTAGAATATCCATTATTTAAAACTCCTAAATAATCAAAATTATCTTTCATACTAGAAAACTCTATTTCCGAAATATCACTTAAATCTAGTCTAGAAAAATCAATTTCTTCTCCAAGCCTTACTAATCGTAAAGATTCAATTTCTGTATATTGATTGTTAAGTAACTGGTTAAGTACATCATAACTATCTTCTGACAAAGCATGTTTAATATCACTATCCTTCTTCAAAATACATAAACTATCATTTTTGATAGAAAAAGAAAGACCATCTTCATCAGATAATTCATCAATTAACTTAGTAGGATTATTCTTAACAACATCGTAAATAGAAAAAGCATTATCTATAAAAATCAGTAAACTACCAGCAATACAAAAACCCGCCAAAAAATTCAAGGTATGTTTTTGATCCATAACCATTCCCCCTATTATTTATTTATTGTGTACAAATAGAATAAGTATCTCTAGCAATCATTAATTCTTCATCTGTTGCTAAAACATATACTGGAATAGAAGATTTCTCAGTAGAAATAATACCTTCTACACCCTTACGAACAATAGTTTCCTTATTTTTTTCTTCATCTAACATAACACCTAATGGAGCAAGTTTTTTCAAAACTTCTGCACGAATAATATCATCATTTTCTCCACCACCAGCAGTAAAGCAAATCGCATCTATTACTCCACCAAGTTTAACATAATATTTAGCAATATAATCAACGATTTTATTAGTATACATATCAATTGCTAAAACAACTTTTTGTTCATTAGCAAGGTAAGCACGATCGATATCTCTTAAATCACTCATACCAGCAATACCTTGTAAACCACTATCAAAATTAAGTTTTTTCTCAACCCAGTCTAAACTACGTTCTTCTTTTTTCATAACATAATTAATTAAAGAATAATCAATATCTCCAGAACGTGTTCCCATCATAATACCAGCATTTGGAGTAAATCCCATGGAAGTATCGATAGATTTTCCCTCTTTAACAGCAGTAACACTACCACCACTACCAATATGGCAAATAATTAAATTAGGCACATGCCCTAACATATCGGTCATTTTTTCAGTAATAAATTTATGACTTAGTCCATGAAAACCATACTTTCTAACATCATATTTTACATACCATTCATAAGGTACTGGATATAAATAAGTAGCTTCATCCATAGTTTGATGAAAAGCAGTATCAAAACAAGCTACATTACAAGCATTAGGAATTGCCTCTAAAAAAGCACGCATTCCTTTTACCGCAGCAGGATTATGAAGTGGAGCAAGTGGAGAAATAGACTCAATCTCTAAAAGTACTCGATCATTAATCTTAGTAGATTTAGAATATTTATTTCCACCATGAACAACGCGATGACCTACAGCTTCAATCTCATCCAAAGATGAAATCACCTTATGTTCCAATAAATGGTCCAATAGCAGCTTAACAGCATCTTTATGATCCTTAAGTTCTACTAAAGATGAAAACTTTTCTCCATCTACTTTTAAATTATAACAAGAACCCTCTAAGCTAATTCTTTCATATTGACCTTTCATAAGTAATTTCTCTTCAGGCATTTCATATAAACGAAATTTTAAAGTACTACTACCTGCATTAACTGATAATAATTTCATATTCATCCCTCTCTTTTCCTTACTATAACAAACCAAAAGAAAAAAAGCAATCGAATAGAGTAAATTTTCAATAAACTTCGTTTACTGATATGATACCCTTTCACACCACCGTACATACCGTTCGGT
>CALVYD010000035.1 GCA_944371995.1 uncultured Bacilli bacterium | reverse complement strand
GAGGGGCGAATAGACGAACCTCTCATAAGAAAATAAAAGCATAAGAGAGGAGGAGTCGAGTTCGTCTACTCGACGGAATTTTATGAAAAATGAAGCTATAACTAGTAGAGATGTTGATTTTGCAAAATGGTATACTGATGTAGTGAAAGCTGCTAAGCTTTGCGATTATTCCAATGTTAAAGGGTGTATGGTAATTGAGCCTAATGGATATGCTATCTGGGAGAGAATGCAAAATGTTTTGGATGGAATGTTTAAAGAAACAGGTCATCAGAATGTTTATATGCCATTGTTAATACCTGAGGGTTTATTAAAAAAAGAAGGAGAGTTAATTGAAGGATTTGCTCCTGAAGTTGCCTGGGTAACGCATGGTGGTTCAAAAGAGTTAGAAGAAAGACTTTGTGTTAGACCAACTAGTGAGACGTTATTTAGTGATTATTATAGTAATGCTGTAAATTCTTATAGAGATTTACCAATGAAATATAATCAATGGTGTAGTGTTATGCGCTGGGAGAAGACTACTAGACCTTTTTTAAGAAGTAGAGAGTTTCTATGGCAAGAAGGACATACTGTTCATGCTACACAGGAAGAAGCAGAAGCTGAAACTAGATTAATGTTAAATATTTATAAAAAGTTTTTTGAAGATTATTTAGCTATTCCTGTCATTACTGGTCGAAAGACAGAAAAAGAAAAATTTGCCGGAGCAGAGTATTCTTTAACGATTGAAGCACTTATGTATAATGGTGTTGCATTACAATCTGGTACTAGTCATTATTTTGGTCAAAAATTTGCTAAAGCTTATGATATTAGTTTTACTAATAAAGATAATAAATTAGAGTATGCATATCAAACTTCCTGGGGTGTTACTACGAGAATGATTGGAGCTTTAATTATGGTTCATAGTGATGATTTTGGTTTAGTATTACCGCCAAAAATTGCACCAAAGCAGGTAGTTATTGTTCCTATTGGTAATGTTAGTGATAAAGTGAGTGAAGTTTATCAAGCTTTAAAAGATAGTCATATTTCTGTATATGTTGATGATTCTAATAAATCTCCTGGATTTAAGTTTAAAGAAGCGGAAGTAAATGGTATTCCTGTTAGAATTGAAATTGGGGAGAGAGATTTAAAAAGGGATGTATATACTGTTGTTAGACGTGATACGCAGGAAAAGATGGAAGTGTCTGCTGATACGGATATTGCAAGTTATGTTTTAGAATTGATGGATAATATTCAAAATAATTTATTTACTAAAGCTAGAAAAAGACGAGATGAAATGACGTATGAAGCTCAGACGGTTGATGAAATGAGAGAGATTATTGAAAATCATCCTGGATTTATTATTGCTGACTGGTGTGGTGATCAAGCATGTGAAGAAGCACTTAAAGAGGTTGGAGGTTTAAAATCTAGATGTATTTTAGAAGGAGAGAATGCTACTCATAAATGTGTTGTTTGTGGACGTGATGCTAAACATAAAGTTGTCTGGGGAATTCAATATTAGTTTTTTTCCTGTTCATATTTTGTTATATCGAGTATTTATTATCTTTCTAGAGATACATGATTAGTATTATTACAGAATAATTTTATTAGGAGGGTGTTATGAAGCTAAAAGGAAATTATTTTTTTACACAGAAGGAAGATGTTAAAGACGAAGAGTCTGTTAGTGCTAATTTGTTAGTGCGTGCTGGTATGATTAAGAAAGTTGGAAGTGGAATTTATACTTTTTTGCCATTAGGTTTTCGGGTTTTAAAAAATATAGAAAATATTATACGGGAAGAGATGGATGCTATTTCTTCTAACGAACTTGTAATGCCTAGTATTCTACCAGAGGATGTTTATGCGCAGAGTGGTAGATTAGAAGCCTTTGGCGATGATATGTTTCGTTTGGCTGATCGTTATGGTAGACGTTATGTATTAGGTCCTACTCATGAAGAGATGTTTGTAGAAGTCGCTAAGGATGTAATTCAGTCTCATAAAGATATGCCGGTTAGTTTATATCAGATTGCTAATAAGTATCGTGATGAACCTAGAAGTAGGTATGGTTTGATTCGTACAAGAGAGTTTATTATGAAGGATGCATATACGTTCGATAAAGATGAAGAAGCACTTTCTAAATCATATCAGGCGATGTTTGATGCTTATCATAAAATATTTCAACGTGTAGGACTTGATTATGAAGTGGTACGTGCAGATACAGGTGCCATGGGAGGAAGTTTATCAGAAGAGTTTCAAGCAGTTTGTGATATCGGGGAAGATACCTTAGTTATTTGTGACGATTGTCGCTATGCTACTAATATTGAAATTTGTGAGTGTAAGAGGTCCTCTACCATTAATAGTGAAGAAGAATTATCTAAAGAGTTGCTTTATACTCCTAATGCAGGGACAATAGAAGAATTAAGTCAAAAATATGAAATCTCATCTACCATGTTAGTTAAAACCTTATTATATAAAGTAGATGGTAAGTTTTATGCCTTTTTAATTCGTGGAGACCGGGAATTAAATGAGACTAAGGTATCTAAATTATTACAAGCAAAAGAAGTGGTTATGGCAACACCTGTTGAGGATGAAGAAATTACTCATGCTAAAGTAGGATTTGCTGGCCCTATTGGATTAGATATTCCTATTATTATGGATTATGAAATTTTATCTATGAAAAATTTTGTGGTCGGAGTAAATAAGACGGATTACCATTATATTCATGTTAATTTATCGGATTTTAAATATGATATGGTTGCTGATATTCGTATGGTTAGTGAAGAAGATGTTTGCCCTCATTGTGGTGGTAAACTTAAGTTTAAGAAAGGAATTGAAGTAGGAAATACTTTTAAACTTGGAACTAAATATTCGGAGGCTTTAGGATTATATTATACAGATGAAGATAATCAGTTAAAACCTGTTGTCATGGGATGTTATGGTATTGGTGTTGCTAGAATCATGGCTGCTTATGTGGAGCAACATCATGATGATGCTGGTATTATTTTTTCTCGGGAAATAGCACCTTATGAGATTTCTATTGTTATCGTTAATATGAAAGATGAAGAACAAGTTGCTTTAGCAGAGGAGATGTACCAAGAGTTGCTTGCTCAAGGTAGAAGTGTTTTGTTAGATAATCGTAATTTGCGAGCAGGTGTTAAATTTAAAGATATGGATTTAATTGGTATCCCTATACGTATTACTGTTGGAAGAGGTGCGAGTGAAGGTATCGTTGAGATAAAGATGCGTGATTCAGATAATATAGTAGAAGTAAATAAAGATCAAGTGTTAAATTTTATTCGTTAATATTGTCTAATGTTTATAAAAACTACGATTGTTTGGTTGCAATCTTTATGAAAGTATGGTATCATATTGGTATTGTTAACGGAGGTGTGCGATGGAAACAGCGCTCTTAATTATTTCAATTTTATTAATTGTGATTGTACTTTTACAAAGTAGTAAAGCAGAAGGTGCAGCACAAATTATTTCAGGGAATACTTCTGAATTATTTAGTCATCGTAAAGAAAGAGGATCTGAACTTTTTATTAGTCGTCTTACTTTAGTATTAGGATTAGCGTTTTTTGCAATTTGTTTAATATCTATGTTTGTTTAGACTCAGTAATTGAGTCTTTTTTCTTTCTATAAAAAATTCTAGTGTTAATGATAAAAATACAGTATAATAAAGATAGAAGGTGATACTAATGAGAGATGATATAATAAATGTATTAAAAAATAGTGATAAAGCTCTTACTATTTATGAGTTACAAGATGCTTTAGATTTACATTCTGTGGAAGAAGTTAGAGAATTAAGTGAAGAACTTCGTAAAATGGAAGAAGAAGTTATTATTTATTGTTCTAATAAGGGACGATATATGATGTTAGAGAAAAGCCATTTGCGTAAAGGAGTTTTACGGGCTAATAAGAAAGGTTTTGGATTTGTAGAAATTGAAAATATGGAAGATGATGTCTACATTGCTCCTGAAAATATGAATGGCGCTATTCATGATGATATTGTTTTGGTAGAAATTACTAGTAAAATGAATTTGGATAGATTAGAGGGTCGTATTTTAAAAGTATTAAAAAGACAAGTAGAACGTTATATTGGTGAGATTAATTTTGATAAAAAAGGTGTAGGGCATATTAGGCTTGATGATTCTAAGATTAAGTTAGATATTACGGTTGCCAAAGAAGATTCTTTAAATGCGGTTGATGGACATAAAGTTGTTGTGGAACTTATTAAGAAGTTAAATAATAATTCTAAATATTCTGGAAAAGTAGTAGAGATTATTGGTCATAAAAATGATCCAGGAGTAGATATTTTATCTATCGTTTATAAGTATAAGATAAATACGGAGTTTCCAGAGGATGTTAAAGAAGAAGTTAAGAATATTCCCATGGAAGTTCGGGATATTGATTTAGTTGGCCGTAGAGATTTAAGAGATTTAGAAATTTTTACGATTGATGGTGATGATACTAAGGATATTGATGATGCTATTTCTATTGAACTAATGAATAATGGACATTATAAATTGGGTGTACATATTGCTGATGTTAGTTATTATGTAAAAGAAGGAAGTCCACTTGATAATGAAGCAATGGAGAGAGGAACTAGTGTTTATTTGGTAGATAGAGTTATTCCTATGCTTCCTCATGAACTTTCGAATGGAATTTGTTCTTTGAACCCTAATGTTGATAGATTAGCAATTTCTTGTGTTATGGAATTTGATCATGATGGAAAGCAGTTAGATTATGAAATTTTCCCTAGTGTTATACGTTCTCGTATTCAAATGACCTATAAAAAGGTCAATAGTATTTTAGAAGATAATGTTGTTCCAGAAGGGTATGAACCATATGAGAAATCACTTAGACTTATGGAAGAGCTTGCTCAAATACTTAGAAAAATGAAAGTAAAACGTGGATACATTGATTTTGAAGTAGATGAAGCTAAAATTTTAGTTGATAAAGATTGTAAGCCAGTAAATGTTGTTTTGAGAGATCGTGGTACTGGTGAAAAATTAATAGAAGACTTTATGATTGCTGCTAATGAATGTGTTGCGACACATATTTATTTCATGTCTTTACCATTTATTTATCGTGTTCATGAGGTTCCAAAAGAAGAAAAATTACGTAGTTATTTAAGTTTTGTAGGAAGTCTAGGATATCAAGTTCCGGGTGATTTAAAAGATACTAGTCCTAAGACTGTACAGAAGATAATTAAGTATTTGGAAGATAAGCCTGAGTTTAAGATATTATCCAGTTTATTACTTCGTAGTATGCAAAAAGCAGTTTATAGACCTGAAAATTTAGGACATTATGGTCTTGCTAGTCAATGTTATACTCACTTTACTTCTCCAATTCGTAGATACCCTGATACTACGGTTCATCGTTTACTAAGAACTTATTTATTTAATAAACAGTTGGATATGGGAACGATTCGTAAATGGGAAGAAAAATTAATTTATATTTCGGAACATTCTTCTTCTAGAGAACGAGCAAGCGTTGATTGTGAACGAGAAGTGGAAGATATGAAAATGGCTGAGTATATGGAAGGTCATATTGGAGAAGAGTTTCAGGGTATGATTTCATCTGTTACTAGCTTTGGAATGTTTGTAGAACTTGATAATTTAATCGAGGGTCTTGTTCCACTTCGCGATATGAAAGATTTCTTCCATTATGATGAGGAACATATGACATTAACTGGTGAAAGAAGTCATGTAAAATATACGATTGGTGATAAGTTATTAGTTAAAGTAGTACGTGCTTCTAAGGAAGATAAAACTATTGATTTTGAGGTAGTAAGGAAGTTGTAGTATGGCTAAAAAGAAGGTTAGAAGATTAAAAAGAGCTGGCAAAATAATTATTGGATGTGGTGTTATATTATTACTTTTAATTATTTTTACCGGGTATTATTGTCTTTCTAACTTTTCTTTGTTTTTTTCTTCTAATGTAGACTTAAAAGAAGTAAATAAAGTTGTTGAGAAGAAGTATCCTAAAAAGTATAGTTTTAATTTATTTATGGTAGGAGATGCTTTGATTCATAGTGCTATTTATGAAGATGCTCTTTTGTCTGATGGTAGTTATGATTTTAAGCCGATGTTAGAGTATATAAAACCAATATCTTCTAAGTATGATTTAGCATATTATAATCAAGAGACAATTCTTGGTGGAAAAAAGTTAGGTTATTCTAATTATCCTAGGTTTAACTCTCCTGATGAAGTAGGGGATGCCTTTATTGATGCTGGCTTTAATCTTGTTTCACTAGCAACGAATCATACGATGGATAAAGGAGAAGAAGGTGTCCTGCATTCTGTTAATTACTGGTCAAATCAAAAAGATATCGTCTGGGATGGACAACGTAGTTCTCAAGAGGAAAGAGATAAGGTACGTGTTTATGAATGTAATGGAATTAAATATGCATTCTTTTCTTATACGACTTGGACGAATGGTTTAGAGACACCAGCTGGGAAAGAATATCTAAACAATGTATATTCTCCAGAAAAAGCTAAGAATGATATCGAGAAAGTTAAAGATAAAGTAGATATTATTATTGTTGCGATGCACTGGGGAGTAGAGTATTCTATGGATGTTTCTAGTGAGCAAGAAGGTATTGCTAATTATTTGGCTTCTTTAGGAGTTGATCTTATTATTGGCAGTCATCCACATGTTGTAGAGCCTGTTCAATATATCAATGACGGAAAAACACTTGTTATTTATTCTCTTGGTAATTTTATTTCTGATCAAGTAGGGATTGAAAGATTGACAGGATTAATGATGGAAGTTACAATAAATAAAGTAGAAACGAAGGAAGGTACTGTTGTTACAGTAGATAGTCCAAAAGCAGAACTTATTTATACAGATTCTAGTTATAGTAGTAAACGTAATTTTAAAGTTTATCCTTATTCAAAATTAGATGATTCTATATTACCTAATTATATGAACTACTATAATGAATATAAAAATATAGTTAGTTCACGTTATTCTGATCTTGTTTGGGGATTAAGTAGGAGTTGATTTTGTGGAAATATTAAATAGAAAAGCAAAACATGATTATTTTATAGAAGAAGTATATGAAGCAGGTATTGTGTTAACCGGTACAGAAATTAAATCTATTCGAAATGGTGATTGCAATATTAAAGATTGCTACGGGATTATTCGTAATCATGAAGTTTATCTTTTAAACATGTATGTTGCACCTTATAAACAAGGAAATATATTTAATCATGAGGAAAGTCGTAGTCGTAAATTATTACTTCATAAAAAAGAAATTAAAAAGTTAGAAGATGCTATTCAATTAAAAGGACTTACCTTGATACCAATTAAACTTTATTTTAAAGATAATCGATTAAAGGTATCTTTAGGTGTTTGTCGTGGTAAAAAGGATTATGATAAAAGAGATGCTATCAAAGATAGAGATATGAAGAGAGAAGCATTAAAAAACATTAAAAATAATTATTAAAAAAGGAAAAGTTTATTTAGACTTTTCCTTTTTTGTATTTGTTTTTTTTCTTATTAGTTTGTGCTTTTGTTTTTTGTGTTTGAGCTTTTGCTTTTGTATTTGTGTTTGTTGTTTTTTGTTTTACAGTAGCTGTAGGCTTTTTTAACTGTTTTATTTTTTTAGCTGATGATTTAACATGTATTGGTTTTTCAATCTTAGGTACAACCTTTTCTGTTGTTTCTTTTTCTTCTTTAGATGTTGTATTGATTTCTTTTGATTTTTGAACTTTAGGAGCAATTCTTTTACTTTCTTTGATAGCTTTTATTTTGTCATTTTCCATTTTAGCAATGGTTGCTAGAATGATTATACCAATTCCTAATACAATTGTAATACAATCAAAATTATTGAATACTTTTTGTGTAAGCAAAGTATAAATTAAAGATATAAATCCTATTGTTGCGAAAATAACACCAATTGTTTTAATATTATTCATATTTCCTTTTATACTTGCAATACCTCCTAATATAGATACTACTAGGGTAATATATGACAAAGTTACAATTATTGGTTCTTGATTTTCATGTCCTGGAAAAGGTCCTGTAATTATTCCTAATAAACTTAATGTTCCTAAAACTGCATAGAGTATTCCAAATACAATCATTGTTACTCCTAAAATCTTTAAAGCACCGCTTCCTTCTTCTTTTTGTTTTTCTTTCAAAGTATCCTACTCCTTTCTATACTACTTATAGAATAACATTCTTCTTTAGATTTTTCTATATATTTTTTCTGATTCTTTGAAAAAACATTTATTTTGTGTAAACATTGACTATATTAAATTCTTCTGTATTATAAAAAAATTTTTATTGCATTTTATCTACAGGAGCAAGTAGTACTTTTCCTGTTCCACGGTAAACATTTACTAGACCTTCTCCTGATGCAGCAGATCCTACTAAACTTTTTCCAGAGCGTTCTACAGTAAACTCTAAGCTTCCACTCCAAGCAATTGCCATATTTCCATCGATTTTTACGGTGTCGTTTTCTAGCTCTATTTCAATAAGTTCTTCTTGTGGACAAGGAGATTCAATGCATAAAATACCTTGCCCTTGAACTCCTAAGTTGAATAATCCTTCATGTCCAGCAACTGCTGATGAAATGTTACTGCGCATGACAGCTTTTTGTTGTAGTTTAGATTCACATGCTAGGAATAATCCATCGTCTAATACAATAGAATTGTTCCATTCTTCTAAATTTATTAAAATAATATGTTTATAAGTAGGTTCTAATACCATTTGACCGTCTCCAGTATATTCAGGTTTTATGGCAGATTCACCTGTTACTTTTCCTCTTACAGCTTTTGAAAATAAATCTCCAACACCTTTTAGACCAGTCGTTGCATTTACATTACCTACCATCCATTGCATTGCTCCTGCTTGTACTGTGACAGGTGATGCTGCAAGATTACAAATAACTTGTCTTTTTCTAACATTCATTAGGTTACTAAAATAACTTGTTTGAGCTGTCATAGGAGTTACACTTAAGTCTCTTAAATATTCCACTACAGTAAATGGTCCTTTTGTGTCTAATACTTTTATATCATTATTTTCTAAAAAGTTTTTTATCTTGTACATATTCCACCTCTCTTATTATTAGAATTCTTATTATTTATAAGTTAATTTTATTATACTTAGTTTTATTATGGTAATCAATTATCTTTCCTTAATTTCTTCTTTTATTTTGTTAATGAATTCTTCTATATTCATAGAAATAGTTTCTTCGCTTCCATATTTACGGTAACTGATTAAATTGTTATCTCGTTCTTTATCACCAATAATTATTGTATATGGATTTTTCATGATGTTACTTTGTCTAATTTTTTTGTTCATACTTTCTTCACTGTTATCATATTCTACTCTAATATCTTCTTCTAGTAGCTTTTCTTTTAGTTTTTTACAATAGTCATCATGATAATTCATATTTACTGATATGATATTTACTTGTACTGGAGATAACCATAGAGGAAGTACTCCTTTTGTTTGTTCTAAAAGTAGTACTAAGAATCTTTCGTAAGAACCTAGGACTGCTCTATGAACCATGACTGGAGGCACTTTTTCACCATTTTCATTAATATATGATAAGTTGAATCTTTTCGGAGTAGAGAAGTCTAATTGAACAGTTGGTATTTGAATTTCTCTTCCTAGAGCATCTTCAAACATAAAATCTAGTTTTGGTCCATATAGAGCTGCTTCTCCTTCACATCTTTTGGCATTTAGACCTAATTCATCTGATACTTCTTGTAGCATTTGTTCACATACATCCCAGTCTTCTTTATTACCAATATAATTTTCTGGATGATTATAATCTCTTACTGATAAAGATATCCAGTTGTTTTTCCAAAGACCCATTCTTGTATAGAATTCTTTAATTAAATTACACATGTTTTTTACTTCTTCTTTTACTTGGTCTATTCTACAGAAAGAATGTCCATCTTCGACAGTAATAGCATACACTCTAGATAGTCCACTTACTGCTCCTTGTAGTTCTGCACGATATTGTTTATCTGACTCCATATATCTAATTGGCAAGTCTTTATAACTTCTGATTTTAGATGCATATATTTGAGTATGATGTGGACATTGTACTGGTTTTAAGACGAATTCATGACCTTTTGGTGAGGATACTCTAAATAATTCATCATTAAACTTGGCAGCATGGCCAGAAGTTTCAAATAGAGAAATATCGGCAAGAGCAGGACAACTTACTTTTTGAAAACCATATTTTCTACAAACTCGTTCTATTTCTTTTTGTAATTCATCTTTAATAATTGTTCCTCTTGGAGTATATAGAGGAAGTCCTGGACCTACGTAGTCTGAGAAGCAGAATAAATCTAAGTCTTGTCCTATTTTTCTATGGTCTCTTTCTTTTGCTTCTTGTAGGAAGTCATTATATTTTTTTAATTCATCTTTGTTATTAAAGCCTTTTCCTGATATTCTTGTAATCATTTCATTGTTACTATTTCCATCTAGGTAGACGCCACTAATTCTTATTAGTTTTACAAAGGCATTTTTCTTTAGTTTTCTTATTTCTTTTTCTAATTTTTCAAAATCATTCTCACTTATTTTATCTTCTATTTTAAATTCATAGTAGAATTCCTTTTCATTTGCGTTTATATTTTCATATTTTATATTTTTATAGTTGTCATGAATTACTTGTTGTAGTAATTTTGCATATTCTTCATTTATCATATTTTTCCTTCTTTCTAATTTTTATTTCTTTTTAAAAGGGAGTAAATTGTATCACTTTCCGTCATTATATCATCTCCTTTAATACAAAAAGGATGATACCTTAGGAGTGCATTATAGCACGGTACCATCCTTTGTTTTTCTTAATTTTATAACCGTTATCCGGGAGGACCATTTCTGGCTCAGCTAATAGGTAGTAGCAATTACGTTTATTTGTTATCTTTCACCAGATGATAACTCTCTTTGAAATAAAACATTAATTGTCATGTCCTATATTATCGCTTTTAATAAAAAACTATTACTTGATTGTAATAGCTTTCATTTTATTATCAAAACTAAAACAATCAAATTTTCGTTGATTTTGTTGTGCTTATTTTGGTTGTCGTTTGATTGTTTTTCATAATTATCTCCCTTTCAAAAAGTAACTACATTATATCATAGGTATTTAATTTTGTCCAGTTTGTTGTTTTTTGAGTTTCGGTATTTTACAGAAAATTTATATAAGATTATAATAGTTTTTAGGATTTTGATAAAATTTTTCAAAATCTTATTTTAAATTTTCGTATTTATCCACGACAATATAGAACATCGTCAAAATGTTCTTTTTTCTATTATCTAATTATGTAACCTTTTAGAGTTTTAATTCTAACTGTTTATATTTCTCTCTCTTTTCTATTTTTTGATATCCTTTGATTCCTGTATGCGCATATTTTAATATTTCACTAATTCCTCTTGATATCTGACTAAACCATACACATACTTTATTCCTTAACGATTTACTTCTTTCTAGTATTTTGATTGTTAGAAGTTTTTTGTCCATATCTTCAATCAACATTCCTATATGTCCCATATGTACCATCAACATTAAATTTAAGTTATTCATCGCTTTTAATGTTCTTACCCTCATATTTTCAAATTCATATTCCTGTTTCTTACTTCTGAAATATTCTTCTACTCTCCATCTATAAAAATATAATCTCACTATTTTGATTACATCCTCTTTTGAATGAATAGTTCTATTAGTCAATAATATTAGTGGCCTTTCTTCACTTAATCCATATACAAATACCAATTCATAATCTTTCTTATTGTAGGGTAAAGTCACTTTGGTATGTGATACCGATATTTCTACCTTTTCATCTTCAAACCACAATTCCATTTTTACTTTCCCTTTTCTCTTTAGTGCCTCATTATATGCATTTTTCTTTCTTCCTTTAAATAAAAATATTCTTTTGTCATTCATTCTTATTACAAAATAATTTCCACTTTGGTCTACATAATCTATTATCTTATTATCATCATAACCTCTATCAGATATCATGTTACATTTTCTATTTAGAACACTCGTTACAGTATCTATACTTTCCATAGTATATTGATTCTTGCTTACAAAGCTTTTACTCCTACAAGAGTATATTTCACTATAAACACTAATCGGTTGCTTCTCATTTTTACCTAGTATTACTGCTTCACACACATGATATCCATTTACTACTGTTTTATCTGGATCTGATGCATCTATTATTTGATCCAGATCTTCAAACTTCTTTCCATACTTTTTCGATATATCACTATCATCAAATATTGATACTGCCTCATCAGGAAAATATTTTTTTACTTCATTTAGATAATTTTTCTTAATTACCTTGGCTTCTTCTTTACTTAAAGATTGTAAGTTATCACATAATCTTTCTATTGTATTCTTTAATTTAATATCTTCATTCAATGATCTAGAGATTTCAGAGATTAAACAACTTTTGCTTTTAGATAGCCCATATTGCATATCACTAATAAACTTTTTACCTTGTTTATTTATTCCTTCTGATATTTTTTTAGAAAAATTCAAAATTTCTCTTTTCGTTTCATAACAATCCATAGTATAATTATTCATGGAAAACACCTCCAATATTTTTGTTTAGTATTGAATTTTTATACCAATTAAATTTTACTAAATTTTGGAAGGTTTTTCCTTATTTTTGTATAAAAAAGATGAATCTGTGGATAAAACAAATTCATCTTTTCTTATTTTATAGAATTTTACCGGAACTCAAACATATTTATGTAATAGTATTAGTTTTTAATATAATTTTCTAAATCTTTGAATTTAATTTTTTTATTATAACCATTAATGAAAATATCATCACATTCTTCAAAGATTAGATAATCATTATTTTTAATTTTTAATACATGGGGCTTTACATAAGCAATATTTGTTTCTTTAATATTTTAATATGTCCATTTTTAAAAGTATATTTAACATTTGCAAACCTACACATCATTTCAACCTTTCTTTTTAATTCATCACTTATCTTTAATTCTTTAGTTTCTATTGTTAACATATATAATCACTCTCACTTTCTTAAATAACAAAAAAAATAACATTTCTGTTAGTAATTTATTACTCTCGAATTATTAAAAGTTCGAGTTTCCTATCAATCTGGTGCCGTTGAGGAAGTTATCTACAACTTTTACCAAAGGTAATTGATATATGAATCAATCACTACATACATTATAATACTTTTGTTACTATTTGGGAATAGTTTTTATGCAAGAAAAATGATATAATTATCTAAACAACAAATAGTAATTTGAAAGTGAGTTGATAGTATGGCTAATGAAAACAAAAAGAATTTTAATGCTATGATGAAAAACAATAAAGATATGCCTAAAATTCAAATTGTAGAAGATGAAAAGACTATTAAAAAATATGGTGGAACTAAAATGTTTTTTGCACCACCACTTTATTATGATACACTTATGAAAAAAGTTCCAAAAGGAAAATTAGTTACAGTAAGTCAAATGAGAGATTATCTCGCAAAACAAAATAATGCAGATTTTACTGATCCAATGACAGCAGGAATATTTGTAAATATAGTTGCTTGGGCTAGTTATCAAAGAGATACTGATATTACACCTTATTGGCGAACATTAAAATCAGATGGCGAGTTAAATGTAAAATATCCTGAAGCAATAGAACTACAAAAAAGATTACTTGAAGAAGAAGGACATACTATCATTTCAAAAGGAACAAAAAATATAAAATACTATGTTAAAGATTTTGAAAATAGTTTAATAGAATTATAATTCAAATTTAATGGAGGAATTATGAAATACAGTAATAAATTAGAATTGGTAGAAGCAATTAAAAATAATGCAGATTTGTTTATTAAAGAATATTCGGATATAGAAGAATCGTCTATAAATATAGTTGTTGATGAAATTGGATATACTCCTTTTCAAATGTTATCATTTTGCATAGGTTGGATGGATTTAGTTTTAGCTTGGGAAAATGAAGAACAAAAAAGCATTCAAAAAACACCACTTGCTACCGAGTGGAAATGGAATAATTTAGACTGGTTATATCAAAGTTTTTATGATAAATATAATGACTATTCTTTAAAAGAGTTAATTAATACTTTTAATCAAAATGTTGATAATATTATCCAACTAGTAAATAACTTATCTGATGTAGAATTATTAGAAACTGGAAAAAGAAATTGGGCGAAAACAAATGGTAAAGAATTTAGTGTTTGTAGATTAATACATCTAAATACTATTGCTAATTTCAAAAATTTTAGAAGTAGAATTAGAAAATGGAAAAAGAATAATAAATAAAAACAAATTACAATTTAGTGATTTGTTAAATAGTAATTTGAAAGTGAGGTTTTAAAATTGGGAGAAGAATTAAGAAAATTAGTAAACACAGAAATAAAAAAAATTATTATTCCAGAATTAAAAAAATATAATTTTAAGGGTAGTTTTCCTCATTTTAAAAGAATATATGATAATGGGAAGGTTGATTATTTATCATTTCAGTTTAATATGTATGGAGGATCATTTATAGTTGAACTAGCAGTAGCCTATCCATATAAAGGAAAAGAGGGAAACTTTTATTACTGGGATGAAGTAACTCCTGAAGTTGTAAAAAAATCAAAATATACGCTTACAAAAGAAAGACTTCGATTAACTCCAGATGATGATGAATGGTTTAGATACAATGAAAAAAATTATAAAGAAACAGTTAATATTGCTTTTAAAAAAATTGTTGGTAATTTGAATTATTTTGATGGTAAGTAATACAAATTACAATATTTTGGACAGGTTGAAAAAATCTGTCTATTATTATATAATCATAATAGATAATAGTAGTAGATAGAGGGAATAAGAATTAAAATGCAAATATTAGGGGTTATTTTAGTTGTTTTAATGTTCTGTTATTCTTTTTTAGTAATATTATTACCATATATAGTAGGTATCATATTATCCACTATAATAATATTATTAATAAAGAGAAAAATAGAAGAACGAAAATATATAAAGATCAAAAATACAGTTATAGTTATTTGGGTAGGTATTTTCTTAATTTCAAGTCCTTTATGGTTTAATTATATAAGTGCAAGACCAGATGACACTTATATAGAAATGAAAAAAATGAATGATAATAAAAGTCTTATTGGATTATCAAAAGAGCAAATTGAGGAATTGTTAGGGGAAAAAACAGATAAATATAAAGATGAAGATGTATATTATTATTCTGCAGGAACAATAACTGATTATATAACAGGTGGGCATAGAAAGTTATATATATTTGAAGTTTATTTTGACGAAAACGATATAGTCAAATCTACTTCGATATGTGAAAGCCCTTAAAGCTAAATAATAAATTACAATTTATCGGTCAGTTCTACATTTTAGAATTGGCTTTTTTATTGTATAATTATAATGTATATTTCAAATG